>JBGPVQ010000154.1:0-6594 GCA_041491785.1 Gemmatimonadota bacterium
CGCTTGCGATTTGTTCGACCACCAGGCGGTGGCCGCGCTTCCGGAGGTCCCCAACCTGGTGTACCTGGCGGGCCAGAAATTCGGCACGACGGGAGACGAGGCCCGCACCTGGGCGGTGAATGCGTTGCTGCCGGCCATCGTTGCCGAGCGATTTCCGGCGGCCCGGATCGTGGCCATGTCCACCGGAAATGTGTATCCGCTCTTCCCAATCGATGGCGACGGCCCGGCCGAGTCCGATCCGACCGGGCCTATCGGGGAGTACGCCCAATCGGCGCTGGCCCGGGAGCGGATGTTCGAATTCTTCTCTCGCCGGAACCGGACTCCGGTTGCAGTTCTCCGGCTCAACTACGCCATCGAGCCGAGATACGGAGTGCTGCGTGACATCGCGGACCGGGTGCGGGCGAGGCAGCCGGTCGACCTGGCAATGGGCCGAGTCAACGTGATCTGGCAACGGGACGTCAACGCGATTGCACTCCGAGCGCTCTCACACTGCGCAGTGCCTCCGCTGGTGCTCAACGTCACCGGGCGGCCGGCGCATTCGGTGCGGTGGCTTGCGGAGGAATTTGGCAGGCGGTGGAATGTGGCGCCCAAATTCAGCGGCACGGAGGCGCCTACGGCGCTCCTCAGCAACGCGGCGCGTTGCGACGCGCTCTTGGGGAAGCCGGAAGTGGAAATCGGAGAAATGATCGACCGGGTGGCCGAATGGGTGGAGCGGGGAGGATGCTCGCTGGGGAAGCCGACGCATTTCACGGCCAGCGACGGGAGATTTTAGGCCATGCGCGGCGGCACCTACAACCACAGATTTCACAGATACCACGGATTCTGCCTTTTCAAGGGTGTTCTCTGTGTCATCGGTGCAATCTGTGGACGTGGTTGCTGACATGACTTCCACTGGTTGGCGGGCCGTGCTCCGGCAGGGAGTGGTCATTCCCGCCCATCCCCTCGCACTTACCGCCTCCCGCAAGCTGGACGAACGGCGCCAGCGGGCCCTGACGCGGTACTACCTCGACGCCGGCGCGGGCGGTATCGCGGTGGGCGTGCATACCACACAGTTCGGCATCCGCGACCCCAAGGTGGCGCTCTACCGGCCGGTGCTCGAGCTCGCCGCCGAAACTATCGCCGAGTGGGAGCGGCGGCGCGGCCGGCGGGTGATCCGGATCGCCGGCGTCATGGGTCCCACCGGGCAAGCTCTCCGGGAAGCGCGGGCGGCCGCCGATCTCAGCTACCACCTTGGCCTGCTCGGCCTCGGTGCCCTCGCCGGGGCATCCGACGCGAGGCTCATCGCGCATGCGCGGGCAGTCTCGGAGGTGATCCCCCTCATGGGATTCTACCTCCAGCCCGCGGTGGGCGGCCGCAAGCTCTCCTACCGGTTCTGGCGGCGCTTCGTCGAGATCGAGAACGTGGTGGCTATCAAGATTGCCCCGTTCAACCGCTACGCCACCGGGGCCGTGATGCGCGCGGTGGCCGATGCGGGGCGGGAGCGGGAGATCGCGCTCTATACCGGAAACGACGACAGCCTGGTGACCGATCTGCTCACCGTTTATCCCGGGCGAGTACGGATGGTCGGCGGGCTGCTGGGACACTGGGCGTTCTGGACCCGGAAGGCGGTGGCGTTGATGGAGCGGGCGCGGCGGCTTGGGCGCTCGGGATCAATTCCGGCAGCGATGCTCCGCCTGGCCGCGGAGACCACCGATGCCAACGGGGCCGTCTTCGATGCCGTCAACGGTTTTCGCGGCTGCATTCCGGGCATCCATGAGGTGCTCCGGCGCCAGGGATTGCTCCGGGGCCGCTGGTGCCTCGATCCGAACGAGGAGCTCTCGCCGGGGCAGGCGAAGGAGATCGATCGGGTCTGCCGGGCCTACCCGCATCTGGCGGATGACGCCTTCGTCCGCGAGCGGCTGGACAGTTGGCTGCGGTAGCGCAACCTCCGGCTCCCGGCGGCCGCTGGATTCAACTCTCGTACCCGAGAAACGTCCGCAAGTTGTCCGACTCGATCGCCGCGCGCCCGGGAGGCGGAATCTCCAGCAGATCCAGCTTGGCCACGCTGTTTTCCGGAATTCGCATCGGCATTCCGGTCCCGAAGGTGAACCGATTGGGGCCGACGGTTCGGAGCAGCAACGCCAGGTGATCCTCGGGCGGTCCCCAGATCCAGCAGATATCCCATAGGATTCGCGCCGCCTCCGCCGGCGTCGAGCCGAAGTGGACCTGCTCGATGAATTCCCGGTCGGCGTGGGTAACCAGCAGGCGCGCCCGCGGGTTCGACCGCACCAGCGCCCGGATCGCGGCGGGAGACAGCTCCTGCGCGCCGTCGTTGGGGTGTCGCTGCCGCCCATCCTCCAGCCGGACCGCGAGCAGCAGCGGAATTCCCGCCGCGCCGCACTCGGCCGCGAGGGACCCCATCTCGACTCCGGCGGGATCCAGGCCGTAGAATGACGGATCTGAACGCACGCAGGGCGCCCCGCGCTGAACCGCTTCGCTCACCACGGTCCGCCAGTTGCCCAGCCCGGGGTGCACCGCCGGCACCGGGCGCAATCGGGGATGCTGGGTCGCGGCGAGGTACACGACGGCGTTTCCCTCGGTTGGGTCCTTCCAGAAGACGGCCGAAAGATTGGAGATCCAGGCCTGATCGATCTGGTTCCGATCCATCGCCTCCTCGAGCGCCTGGGCCGAGCCGCCCGTCACTTTTCGGAAGGGATAGCGGCCGAGGAAGGCGTTCACGTCAATGCGCATAGGGAAGCCGATCGGCCGTCAGCTGTCGGTGGTCAGGGAGCCGGGCGGAAAAATCCTCGCCGCGTTGCGCCACCGGACGGCATCGTAGTGATCGGCGGAAACCAGGTGCTCCAGATAGCGCAGCTTGGCCCACCCGGTATCCAGAGTGATGTCCGCCCCCCAGAGCAATCGCTCCGCGCCGACCGCATCGAGGCACGCTTCCAGCATTCCTCCGTCCACTCCGCTCCCGGACAGATCCACGTAGACGTTGGGGAGCGGCCCAACCGCATGGAGCGAATGGAGCCAGTCACCACCCCCGCCGATGTGCGCGAGGATGAATGTCACTTCCGGATGCCGGCGGGCCAGCGTCCCCAGCTCGGCCGCGTCCGACGCTTCCTGTCCGGGCCAGTCCCGCCGCCGGTGCTGCCAGGCGTGGTGCAGGATCGGCACCCGATGCCGCCGAGCCGCCTCGCAGATCGGGTCGAGCAGCGGGTCATCGGCCCGCCGGCTTGCGGCCAGCTTGATTCCGACCATGCCGGCCGCGAGGCACCGGGCAATCTCGGTCACCGCGTGCTCGGTGTAATTCGGATTGACGCAGGCGTAGCCCCGGATCCGATCCGGATGCTCGCGCTGGAGCGCCAGGAGCGCTGCGTTGCCCGCGGTCACGTCCTCCGGTGACGGAAAGTAGGTGGGTGACGTGCGCCCCCAGCTCCCCAGGATCGAGGCGACGTGCCTGGTGATCCCGATCCGCTCCCCGGCGCGGAGCCGGCTGGCGTTCCGCTCGGCCCAGTCGGCGCGGAGACCGGCGGGGTGGAGGAAGTGGGCGTGGACGTCGATCAGGGTCATCGCACCTCTTCCAGGGCCTCCTCCAGGATTCCGAGAGCGCGAATCACGGCCTCGGGGTCGTGGGCCAGGGAGACGAAATTATAAGCCGTCCGTTTGAACAGGAGCCCTCGTCGAGCGCACCCCCGTGCCACCCGTCCCGACACCTCGTCGTCGGCGTACCGCAGGTAGCACATTTCGGGTATCCCGCCGACGCCGGAGATTTGATCGGGGAATCGGCCCGCCAGCCGCGCCAGCCCGGCGAACAGTCGCCCGCCGACCTCAGCCAGGCGAGCCGGCAGCTGCACCTCCGCCGCGATGCGGAGGGTGGCACGCGCGGCGGCGAGCGAAACAAAGTCGGTCGCCATCGTGGAGGAGATCCAGGTCTCGCTCACCCGCCCCATCAGCTCCGCTCGGCCGCCGACGGCGGCAAGGGGATAGCCGTTCGCGAGTGCTTTACCAAGCACCACGAGGTCGGGCTCGCCGCCCCAGCGCGCCGCGGCGCCACCCAGGGCCACCCGGAACGCGGTCTTGACCTCGTCGAAAATCAGCACGGCGCCCACCCGCCGGGTTTCCTCTCGCAGAGTTTGCAACCATTCCGGCAAAGGTGCCGCCTCCACCACCGGCTCCACGACCACGCAGGCCAGGGCGTCTCCGGCGGCGCGGATGAGGGCGACACTCCGCTCCACGTCATTGAAGGGAAGCGCACCGAAAAGGGCTTGCACGTCGCGCGGCACGCCCGCGCCTCCGCTGCACCAGTCGAGCCATCCATGGTAGCCGCACCCCAACACCCGCTCGCGGCCGGTATGCACCCGGGCCAGCCGCACCGCGGAGGCGACTGCCTCGGCTCCGGTCTTGAGGAACCGCACCTGTTCGAGCGCCGGCATCATCCGAGCGAGATCCGCCGCCAGCGCCTCCTCGTCGATCGGGGCCAGCGGTCCGATGGCTCCGCGCTCGACGGCGTCCAGCACGGCGCGATTCACCTCCGGATGCCCGTACCCCAGCGCCACCGCGCCGAGGGCCATGATGAAATCCAGGTATTCGCGGCGATCCTGATCCCAGACCCGGCAGCCCGCGCTGCGCGTCATCCGGAGGGGCGTTCCGTCCTGCGCTGTGCCGAACAAGGCTTCGGGCCGCTTGCTTCCGGTCGAGGTGAATCCGGCGACTCTCACCGCAAGGGCTCCGTGCGCACGCCTTCGACGGCCCAGCCGAACGGGAGCACGCGCGCGCCCGCGCTTCGGACCGCGGCCGCCGCCCGGGGCGGATCGCTGACCACGAAGAACATCGACCCGCCGGCACCGGCGCCGGCGGCCTTTCCACCCAGGCCGCCCGCGGCACCCACCGCCGCCTCCAGCCGGGCCATTTCCAGGGTGAGCATGCCAGGGTCGAGTCGCTGCTGCTGCCGCCAATTCTCGCTGAGCAGGCCTCCCACGCCGGCGAGGTCTCCCGCCGCGAGCATCTCCGCCATCCGCTCGGCCAGCTCCGCCATTGCGCGGAGGGCGCCGGTCACGCGGGAATCTCCCCGGGCGTAGGCGCCCATCACCCGCTCGATGGTCCGGGACGACACTCGCGAGACGCCGGTATAGCCGATCACGATGTGCTGCGCCAGCGCCGCGCTGAACCCCGGATCCAGCTGGAGCGGCTCCGCCACGACTGCGCCGTGGTCGAAGATGAGCCGATGAAAGCCGCCGAGCGCGGCGGCGTACTGATCCTGCTTGCCACCCGGCAGCGCCGCCTCCACCGCCTCGAGCTGATAGGCTTCCTCGGCCAGCTCCATCGGCGAGCGCTCCACCCGGCGTACCGCGTCCAGCCCCGCGACGAGCGCCACGTCGAGGGCGCCCGAGCTTCCCAACCCCGAGCCGGGCGGCACGTCGGATCGGGTGCGCAGCTCGCAGGGGCCCACCCCCGAGCGTCGAAGTGCCGCCTTGAGCAGGTCGAGGCGGCCGTTCCCTCCCAGGGCGCCGGGCCCCATCAACTCGAGCGTCTGGCCCAGGTCGTCGGAGCAGAGTCGGTAACTCGTCCCCCCCGGCCGTACCTCGGCCCGGGCCCGGAGGTCGATGGCCGCGTTGACGACGACGCCCCGCTCCCGCTCGGCGAACGGCGCGACATCGGTCCAGCCGCCGGCAAGATCAAGACGCACCGGCGCCGAGGCATTAGTGATCATCGACCCACCACTGTGTCAGAGTCACCAGCTCGCCCCGCAGGTCCATGTGGACGCCCCGCACCCGCCGGTTGATGCCTTGAACGCCGCGGGCATGGTAGAGAAACACCGCCGGCACCGAATCCTCGATGAACCGAACAAGTTTCTCGCTGCCGCCCTCGGGATGCAAACCCGACAACGCAACGAGCCGGGAAAGATGGCCGAGGCCGAGATCGCCCGAGATGCCCATGACGGCTGCCTCGAAATCGTGGGCGGGGCCCTGCACCCGGTCGAGGTAGGTGGAAAGTTCGAGCTGCCGGATCTCGGCCCGGACCCCGATCGCGGCCAGCTGGGCTTGGAGCATCTGCTCCAGCGCCGCTTCGCCGCTGCCGACGGTGAGCATCTCGAAGCGGAACGGAGCGGTCAGCCGGGAACCAGGGCGGGAGTCTTCGCCGGAGGGATCCGCGGGGGCCGCCAGTGGCGGGGGCAGCGGCCCGGTTGCGGGGCTGGCGAATCCGAAGAGCACGCCGTCCACGATGGCCCGGCGGTCGATCGCCCCGGACAGCGACCGGCGCGCATCGAGGCGATCGAACGGTGGACGGCGGAGATTCAGGATCAGGGCGTAGCTGAACAACAGCGGATAGTCCAGCACCGTGAGCCGGGGATCCCGCCGCACGAATTCGGCGTGGGCCGGGTTGATCCCCGCCAGGTCGAGCTCGCCGGAGGTCAGGGCGGCGAGCTTGGTGGTGGGCTCGTCCACCACCGCGATCACGAATCGACCGAGTCGCGGCGGCCCGCCGAGCTCCGCGGGAAAGTCGGGGTTCGCGGAGAAGACCCAGCGACGGTTGGCCTGGTGCGAGACGAATCGAAAGGGGCCGTTGCCCACCGGCTCTTGATTCCATCGGGCCTTCCGGAGTTGTCCC
>JBGPVQ010000155.1:0-6570 GCA_041491785.1 Gemmatimonadota bacterium
GGCGTAGACCGTCTCCTTCCGGCCCCCCACCTGGCGGACGTGGGCGAGGGTGCGCTCTGCGGTCCAGTCGGCGGGGACGCTGACGAACTCCGTGGTCATGATGCCGCCCGCGGTATCGGGCGGGTACTGCAGCAGGAGCTTCAGGGCCTCGCGGGTTTCCGGGGTGACGCTGCTGAGCAGCCGGGTCCGGTTGGGGGGATCCAGTTCGCGGAAGAGGTCGGCCTGCTGGTCGGACGACATCGCGTCCACCAGGTCCGCGGCGTCCTTGGCGGACATCCGCGCGACGATCGCGGCGCGATGATCCACCAGCTCCGGCTCGTCGAAGATCTGTACCGCGAGGTCGAACGGCAGGGCGGCCAGGACTTTCGCCGCCGCCTCCGGCTCCAGCTCGCGCAGCGCCTCGGCGATGTCGGGGGGCTGCATGACGGAAAGGACCGCGTTCAGCTCGATCGGATCTCCACAGAGGAGATAGAGGAGCTCGGGCGTGGGCTTGGTGAGTTCGTCGAGAATCGGCGTCATGGCGTCGTCCGGCGGAGGGCGGAGAGGCGACGGTCGAATGGCAAAGTACATCGGAGCCGCCCCTCGGTCAGCCCCTCCGCGTTGACGCTCGCCCCGGAATCCGGATAAGTTGCCCGCCGACGGGACGGATGGCCGAGTGGCTTAAGGCGCACGCCTGGAGAGCGTGTATACCTCACAAGGGTATCGAGGGTTCGAATCCCTCTCTGTCCGTTCGATGGAACCGATTCCGCCCGGCGGACGTTATTGGCCCGGTAGACGTCCTTCACTCGGAGCCTTGATGCTCATCCGCCGCCCCGCCGAGCTCCCCGCCCGCGAAATCACCGACGAGGCGCTCTACTGGAGCCGCCGGGAGTGGCTCGCGGCCGTCGGTCTGGGCCTTGCCGGTGCGACCGTTCTGCCGCGCCGTGCCTGGGCCCAGGGTGACGAGAAGCCGACATCCTACGAGGACGTCACCAGCTACAACAACTACTACGAGTTCGGCACCGGGAAGGACGAGCCCAAAGAAAACGCCCATACCTTGCGCCCTCGGCCCTGGAGCATCTCGGTCGAAGGGGACGTCAAGCGGCCGGCGACGTATGAATTCGACGACCTGTTCAAGGGCATGAAGCCCGAGGAGCGGGTCTATCGGCACCGGTGCGTGGAGGCCTGGTCGATGGTGGTCCCCTGGCTGGGCTATCCGCTCCGGGACGTGATCAAGCGGCTCGAGCCGGGAACGAAAGCCAAGTACGTCGAATTCGTAACGCTCTACGATCCCAGGCAGATGCCCGGCCAGCGCCGGGCGGTCCTGCCGTGGCCCTATGTCGAGGGGCTCCGGATGGACGAGGCGATGCACCCGCTGGCCCTCCTCACGGTGGGCCTCTATGGTAAGCCGCTTCCCAACCAGAACGGCGCCCCGATCCGGCTCACGGTGCCTTGGAAGTACGGCTTCAAGGGGGGGAAGTCGCTGGTCAAGATCCGGTTCGTCGAAAAGCAGCCGGAGACGACCTGGGCCCTCGCCGCCCCGGACGAGTACGGCTTCTACGCCAACGTGAATCCGACGGTGGACCACCCCCGGTGGAGTCAGGCGACCGAGCGCCCGATCGGGGCATTCTTCCGGAAGAAGACCCTGATGTTCAACGGCTATGCCGATCAGGTGGCTGCGCTCTATACCGGGATGGATCTTCGGGCCCATTTCTGATGGGGCGGCGCCGCACCGCCGCGTGGATCATCGCGACGAAGCTGGTGATATGGGCGGGAGCCCTGATTCCGCTGGCCGTGCTGCTGTGGGACGCGACCCACGGCGGGCTGGCCGCCGAGCCGGTCAAGGACATCCAGCACCGCACCGGACGGACCGCGGTGGTGCTGCTCTTCATAACCCTGTCGATTACCCCGGCCCGCCGTCTCACCGGATTCAACGACCTGATCAAGTTCCGCCGCCTCCTCGGCAATTTTTCTTTCTTCTACGCGCTGGTGCACGTCTCGAGTTACCTGCTGTTCGATCTGCAATTCGCCTTCGGCGATCTCGCTCAGGACGTCGTCAAGCGCCCGTGGATCACCATCGGGTTCGGGGTCTTCCTGATCCTGCTCGCCCTGGCAATCACCTCCCCCCGGTCGATGGTCCGGCGACTTGGGGGAAAGCGCTGGCGGGCGCTTCACCGCCTGGTCTACCTGGCCGCGATCGGGGCGGTGGTGCACTTCGCCCTGGCGCAAAAGAAGGACATCCGGCTCCCGCTCATCTATGCCGGGGTGCTCGGACTGATCCTCGGCGTCCGCCTGCTGCTGCCCCGTCCCGGCGCTGGTCGGGCGGCGCCCGACGCTTTGGATTTCACCCCGTGACATCGCCGGTTGCCACTGAACCGGCGGAGGACTAGCTTCCCCGCCCGAGATGCCCTCGGTCACCCGGCTCCTCGACGCCCCGGCCATGGCGCGCGCCCTTGCGCGCATGGCGAGCGAGGTCGTTGAGAAATGCGGGGGGACCGAGGGCCTCGTCTTGGTCGGGATCCAGCGCCGCGGCGTGGAGCTGGCTGGACGGCTCGCCCGGATCATCGCGTCCGGCAAAGGCCGGCCGCCGACGCTGGGCAAGCTCGACATCACCCTCTACCGCGACGATCTCTCGGCCATCGGCCCGCGGCCCCGCGTCGGGGAAACCAGCCTCCCCGAGGAAATCGAGGGCCGCACCGTGGTGATCGTAGATGACGTCCTCTATACCGGGCGGACGGTGCGCGCTGCCCTCGACGAGCTCGCCGACTTCGGGCGCCCGCGCCGGATCCTCCTCGCGGTCCTGGTGGACCGCGGGGGTCGTGAGCTCCCCATCCAGGCCGACATCGTGGGCCTGCTGGCGGCGACCGCCGCCGGCGATCGGGTAGACGTCGCGGTCGAAGAGCTGGACGGCAGCGATCGGGTGGACCTGGTGCGCGGGGCACTGGTGTGACCGCCCCGGTCCTCGGCAAAGACCTCCTGGGGCTCGAGCCGCTCTCGCCCGAGCAGATCCGCCTCATCCTCGATACTGCGGAGCCGTTCAAGGAAGTGAGCGAGCGGGCGATCAAGAAGGTTCCCGCGCTCCGCGGCAAGACCATCGTCAACCTGTTTTTCGAGCCTTCCACCCGCACCCGCATCTCGTTTGAATTCGCGGAGAAGCGCCTGAGCGCCGATACCGTGAATGTGGCGTCGACCGGCTCTTCGGTGTCCAAGGGAGAAACGCTGGTGGATACCGCGCGGAATCTCGAGGCCATGCGGATCGACATGGTGGTGATCCGGCATCCGGCCAGCGGGGCGGCGCAGTTTCTCGGCTCCCGCATCCGATCCAACGTCATCAACGCAGGGGACGGGAAGCACGAGCATCCCACCCAGGGGCTGCTCGACCTGCTGACTTTGCGGGACCGCTTCGGAAAGATCGAGGGGCTCAAGGTCGCGATCTGCGGCGACGTCCTCCACAGCCGGGTGGCCCGCAGCAACATCTGGGGCCTGCTGAAGCTGGGCGCGGAAGTGGCCCTCTGCGGCCCGGCAACCCTGATCCCCCGCGAGCTGACCGAGTTGGGGGTGCGCATCATTCCCCACATCGAGGACGCCATCGCGTGGGCCGACGCGCTCAACGTGCTGAGACTCCAGCTGGAGCGGATGCAGGGGGGGTTCGTTCCCTCGCTCCGGGAGTACAACCGGGTCTTCGGCGTTACCCGCGAGCGGTTGGAGCGTGCCCCCCGTGACCTGGTCATTCTCCATCCCGGCCCGATCAATCGCGGAGTCGAGATCGACAGCGACGTGGTCGACGGCCCCCACAGCGTAATCCTGCCCCAAGTGACCAACGGTGTGGCGGTCCGGATGGCCGTCCTCTACTTGCTGGCCGGCGGCGCACCCGACTGGCAGGGGTCATGAGCGACCTCCTCATTCGCGGCGGCCGGGTGATCGACCCCTCCCGGGGCACCGACGGCCTAGCCGATCTCTATGTGAAGGAGGGAAAGGTCGAGGCCATCGGCCGGAACATCCCGGCGCAGCCCGGTACGATGGTGGTCGATGCGGCGGGAAAGGTGGTGGCGCCGGGTCTGGTGGACCTCCACGTGCATCTCCGGGAGCCCGGCTTCGAGCATGCGGAGACCATCGCGAGTGGCGCCACCTCCGCGGCCGCCGGGGGGTTCACCGCGGTCTGCTCGATGCCCAACACCGATCCGGTGACCGACAGCCAGGCCACGGTCGGCTTTGTGGTCCGTCAGGCCATCCGGGCCGGCAAGGCGCGGGTGTACCCGATCGGTGCGGTGTCCCTGGGCCAGCGGGGAGAGCAGCTCACCGAGTTCGGAGAGATGGTCCAGGCTGGCGCCGTGGCGGTGAGCGACGACGGCAGACCGGTCGCCTCGAGCCATCTGATGCGCACCGCCCTCGAGTACGCCAAGACCTTCGGGATCCCGGTGGCGGACCATTGCGAGGATCTCTCGCTCGCGATCGGCGGTGCCATGCACGAGGGCATCGTCTCGGCTCGGCTGGGTCTCAAGGGCATTCCCTCGGCGGCCGAGGAAATCATGGTGGCCCGGGACATCATCCTGGCCGAACTGACCGGCGGACACGTCCATCTCTGCCACATGTCCACCCGCGGCTCGGTCGAGCTGATCCGCTGGGCCAAGTCGAAAGGGCTTCGGGTGACCGCGGAAGCGACCCCGCACCACTTCACCCTGACCCACGAACGGTGCGAGGGCTATGACACCAGCGCGAAGATGAATCCGCCGCTCCGGGAGGCGGCCGACCGGGAGGCCATCCGGCAGGGGCTCAAGGACGGCACCATCGATTGCATTGCCTCGGATCACGCTCCCCATCACTACGACACCAAGGAACGGGAGTTCGATGAGGCGCCCAACGGAATCGTCGGCCTCGAGACCGCGCTCGGGCTGGCTATCCGGGAGCTGGTCGCGCCGGGAATCCTGTCGCTCTCCGAGTTGATCGCCCGGATGAGCACTGCCCCCGCACGGATCTTTCATCTCCCCGGGGGCACGCTCGCGGTGGGCGCCCCCGCCGACGTGGTGGTGTTCGACCCGGAGCGCCGCTGGGTGGTCCGGAAGGAGGAACTGCATTCGAAGAGTTTCAACTCTCCCTTCATCGGCGAGACCCTGGTGGGCCAGGTCGAGATGACCGTGGTGGCGGGCCGGGTGGTGCACCAGTGGAAGAACCGTTCGACTACTTGACAGTGAGGAAATCGGACACGTTTCGCTCTTGCGCGATTTCATTAGATTGGGGCGACTTGCCGAAGTCTGTGCTGCGAATACCGGAGAGGGGCGCATGAGCGAGCAGAAGTCGCATAACGTGGCCGAAATTGAGGCGTTGCTCGCCACCCGGCAGCAGCTGACGGGGTGGCTCGAGCGCCTCGACTCGGCCGGGTCGCGCGCTCCGGAATCGGTGCGTGCCAAGGTCCGCGCGGACTACCATGCCCGCCAGGCCCAGGTGGTGGCCCAGCTCGGCACCCATGCGGACCTGATCGCTTCCACGCTCGACGGCCTCCGGGCCCAATCGAAGGAGTTCCGGCAGTCCCGGGGCGAGGAGCTCGCGGTGCGGGCGGAAGCCGAGTTGCGCCACACCGTCGGGGAATACAGCGACAACGAGTGGCAGCTGGTCGAGCTGGAGAGCTCGGGCAAGATCGAGGGATTCGACCAGGAAATCGACCGGCTGGGAGTCGAGATTCGTCGCCTCGAAGAGGTGCAGGACTTGATTGCGCCGCCCGCTCCAGCCCCGCCCGCGCCGCCGCAGGTCCTGGAGCACGAGCGGGACCTGTTGGTGACCCACGGGCACGAAATGCCCGCGATGCTCGATCGCGAGCCGCTGTCCATTCCGGAGCAGCCCGCGCTTACCCTGGTCAAGGACGAGCCCCCGGCCGCCGCGCCGCGCCCCGAGGCACCCCGGTTCGTGCCCCGCGGGGGGACCCAGAAGCCTCGGGAGTCCGGCCCGGTCCGCTCGATTCCTTTCCCGCAGTCGGCTCCCGCCGCGACGCCGGCCCAGCAGGATGAGTTGGCGTTCCTTCGCTCGGTAACGCTCGACTCTACGCTGCCCGGCCACCGGATCACCCAGAATCCCGCCCCCAACGCGGTGGGCGGCCTCGATCGCGACGAGCGGCCGAGCCAGACGGTCTCCAAGACCCTGAAGTGCGGTGAGTGTGGCTCGCTGAACCGGCCGACCGAGTGGTATTGCGAGCGGTGCGGGGCGGAGCTCGCGGCGCTATAGCGAGGAGCCCGGAGGAACTAGCGAAGAGGGGGCCCCACCGTTGCGGTGGGGCCCCCTTCTTACTTCTTCAGCAACTTCGCCAGACGGCTCTTCTGTCTCGCGGCGGTATTGGGATGGATGATGCGTTTGCGCCCGGACCGGTCGAGCAGTTTCATCGCCTGCTGGTAGGCCGCGGCGGTCGCCTTCGGGTCAGCGGCACTCCGGACCTTCTTGAGAGCGCTTCGGAGCTCGCTACGCTGGCTCCGGTTGCGGGCGGTTCGCGACTTGGCTTGCCGCATCTGCTTCTTGGCGGATTTGGTTCTCGGCACTGCGATTCCTCGTCGGTCTGGGCCGGGCTCTTGGATCGGCGCGCGGCCGATTCCGGGGAAGGCGTAA
>JBGPVQ010000156.1:0-6547 GCA_041491785.1 Gemmatimonadota bacterium
GACGATCGCCAAGCGCTGGCGCTGGGCACCCTCGATGGCGCCCGCGCCCTCGGTCTGGAGGGGGAGATCGGGTCGCTTTCCAAGGGGAAATGGGGGGATGTCATCGCGATCCAGTCGTCCCGCCGTCCGACCGTCGAGTCCCCGGCCGGCCTGGTGCTGGCCTCCGCTCCGGAGGATGTCATCCTGACCGTTCTGGGAGGCCGAATCGTCCATCAGGACGCCCCGGCTTGATCCGGCGGTGGGGAGGTCGGTAGAATGGAGAGGTTATCCAGTGGAGAACCCCGGTGCGCTGTCTTGCGCTCAACGCGTCCTTCGAACCCCTGACCATGGTGCCCGTGAAACGGGCGCTACGGCTGGTCATCGACGGGAAGGCGGAGATCGTCGAGGCGGATACGGGGGACCCCATAAGAAGTCTGCGGGTGACCCTCCCGAAGCCCGCCATCATCCGCCTCGTCAAGTTCGTCCACGTCCCCCGAAAATTCCGCCGGCAGGTTACCAACACCTTCCTGTTCGCACGGGATGAGTACCGGTGCCAGTACTGCCACCGGTCCCAGGCGCTGCTGCGCCCACGGGAGTGTCTGACCCGCGACCACCTGGTGCCGATCAGTCGGGGCGGAGGGAATGAGTGGACCAATTGCGTGACGGCATGCAGCAGTTGCAACACCCGGAAGGGCAACCGGTTGCCTGCGGAATGTGGCATGCACCCGACGCACCCGCCCCTCGAGCCCCACTTCGTGCATCTTTCGTGGGCGGTGCGGCGCCTTACCGCGCCGCAGGCGAAGTACATCCGGTATTTCTATGGTGAGGCCGCGTTGCGGGCAATTCGCGGGTAGCTTCCCCCCCCCCCGCTACTCCCTCCGCTCGATCCGGAACGAACTCGATTTCACCTCCAGCTCGTCGGACGGCATCCCCGCCACCCGCAGCAGGAATTCGCGTACCCGCTGTCCGATGGAGCCGCGCCCGGGGTTGGGTGGAGTCGCGGGCTGACCGGCCAGGAAGCGCTCCAGTTCATCCATGTCCTCGGCGGAGAGCGCCGAGAGCTTGACCTTCACGTTGTAATAGAACGTTCCGGTCCCCTGGGGCAGGGCGTCGATTTCATTCGGAACACCCATCCAGCGCGCCAGCTCGTCGCGGGTATTGAAGCGCGATTCGATCGGCCCGGACAAGAAGATCTGGGTGACCCGATACTGGTCCTGCAGCGGCTCGCGCTGGATGACCGCGGACCACTCGGTGGCGCGCTGAAATTCGTCGATCCAGCCCTCGCGAGAACGCCAGATCTCCAGACGGTAGGACAGCCGGATCGGGAAGGCCTGGTCGAGCGCGTCGGCCCAGCGCCGGTCGGCCAGCAGGTCGCGAACCTGAACCTGGGCTCTCCGGGCGCCATCGGGGAGCGCCGGCGGGGCCAGCCGTACCACCAGCTCGACGCGAGCCGTCTGGGCGGCGGCCGGGGCGGCGAGCCCCAGGACGAAGGCGAGGAGGCAGGCGGGGCGCATCAGAACCGTCGCTGCAGCCGCACGCTGAACATCAGCGGGCGTCCCTCGGTGAGAGGCTGCACCAGGTAGAGGCCGATGCCTCCGGCATCGAAGCCGAAGCCGAGGTCGCCTTCCCACTCTCTCAAGACCGGGATCCTGTCGTTCGGCACCCTTCCCGGTCCCTCACCGGTGATCCACGACTTTCCCGCGTCGCCCAGGATCACGACGTCCGGCTCCCGGATGCCGAAGAGGCGCTGCAGGGCGGTCAGGTACGGATCGGTGGTGGGAATCGGGAGGCCCATCCGGGTGCGGGTCCGCACCTCGACCTGGACGGCCATCATCCGGTCGCACAGCGCGGGGTGCGCCGGATCTGTCAGCGATCCGGCGCCGCAGCTCTGGCTCCGGAACCTGTAGCCCGGAAGGAAGTCCGACCCGCCGAGTGACAGCCGCCGCTGCACCGGGAGCGGGTCTCCATTGAGCCATCCCCCCGCCACGAACCGGATCGCGCCGCGGACCGCGGGGTCGAACCGGACGTAGCGGCGGGCGTCGATCCCGAAGCGGGAGAAGGCATAGCGGCCCGGCGCGATCGGGTCGCGCACCTCGGGGGCCAGGGAGAGCGGAGCCGCGTCGTCGCTCTGGCTTCGCTCCCACAGCATCTGGACCAGCCACCCCGAGGTCGGACTGGTCGGATCGTTGCGGGTGTCCAGGTGCGCGCCCACCCGCCAGCTGGCGTAGCGGCCGTCGTCCACGAGCGGGTTAGGCCGCCAGGCGTCATTACGGAAGATCGAGATCGGGTCGTTCGCGGGGACGCTGCGTTCGGCGTCGCTCCGGAGGGAGGTTTCGAGCGTCAGTCCGTGGCCCAGATGATACGAGAGATACCCTGAGACGCCGGTGGCCTGGTAGTAGTCGCGGTAGTCCCGCTGAAAGAAGAACGACGACCATCCCGCCTCGGTGCGCGAGAGCGGCTGCTCCTCGATGGGCGCGATGAACCGGTAGACCTGCGACCCGACGGTGAGCCTCCGGGACTGCCCGAAACGAAACTCCAGCCGTCCGGAATAGCCGAAGTTGGCGCGGCGATCGGTCCGGTCCGGCGCGGTCCACGCGATGCCGCGCAGATCCAGGCGCCCTTCGACGTTCGGAAGGCCCTCCCGGACCACCGAGGGGCCAAAGACGATCGGAAGCCCCTCAACTCGATTGTAGGTCCGGCCGGTCTCGATCGAGAGGGTGGTCTTGAAGTGACCCGTTGTGAAGCTGGTGCGGGCCGATGCCAAGTCACCCAGGGGGCGGGACGGCTCGCGGATCGCGAGTCGCCCGTCGCCGGTGCGGACCAGGAGCGCACGCTGGGGATAGATGCGCCGCCGGCCTTCTATCCGGGCCTCCGGGCGAACGTCGATACCCCCGCCGACCACCAGCACATCGCCGCTGACGTGCGCGCCGGGATCGACGATCAGGTAGCCGTTGATCACCACGATCCGCCCCTCGAGCTCGCCCGAGACCCGGAGCGTCCCGCGGAAGACCGCGATCGGTCCGATCAGCTTCGTCCCTGCCGGCACCAGGAAGCTCCCGGCGATCCGGGTGGTGAGCGAGTCGTTGTACGCGCTGAGGAGCTCCTGCAGCACCTCGCTCGGCAGGGGGCCGCCGCGCGAGGAGTCGGGCCGCGCCTCGGGACGGATGATGCGGACCGTGGTGTCCTGGGCGGCAAGCGGTGTGGCCCCCGCGGCGGCTCCGACCGCGAGGATGGCCGCCAGCCGAAGCCGGTTGAACGGGTTCACAGGCCCAGCCGCTTCATGCGGCGGTACAGGTTGGCGCGATCGGTCTGGAGCGCCCGGGCCGCCTCCGCCACGTTGCCCACCGCTCGCTTGAGCGCCGCGCCGATCAACGCCCGCTCGTAGTCGTCGAGCACATTCGAGAGCGATCGGCCCGCAAGATCGGCCACCGAGTACGTGGTGCCGGAGTCGCTGGTGACCGACGGTACATCGAAGCGGAGCGAGCCGGGGCGGGGAAGCACCTGGCGCACCAGCGCCGCGTCGACCTCGGGTCCGCCCAGGATCGACAGTCGCTCCACCACGTTGGCCAGCTCGCGCACATTGCCGGGCCACTCGTAGGACCCCAGCAGCGCCACCGCATCCGCCGTGAACGTCGTGGGCTGGTGGGGACGCACCCGCTCGGCCAGGTGCACCACCAGATCGGGCAGATCGTCGGGCCGTTCGCGCAACGGGGACAGCTGGAGGGGAAAGACGTTGAGGCGGAAGTAGAGATCGTCCCGGAAGCTGCCGGCGGACACTGCCTCCTCCAGCCGCTGGTTGGTGGCGGCCACCACGCGCACGTCGACCCGCTGCACCCGCTCGGCCCCGAGGCGCTGGATCTCACCGGTTTCGAGGACCCGGAGGAGCTTCGCCTGGGCCTCGAGGTTCAGGTCGCCCACCTCGTCCAGAAAGAGCGTCCCGGAGTCGGCCAGCTCGAACCGGCCGAGCCGGCGGTCGGTGGCGCCGGTGAAGGCGCCCCGCTCGTGGCCGAACATTTCCGACTCGACCAGGTCGCGGGGAATCGCGGCGCAGTTGACCGAGACGAAGGGGCGTCCAGCTCGCTGGCTGGCACGGTGAATCGCGTGGGCCACCAGTTCCTTCCCGGTGCCCGACTCCCCCATGATCAGTACCCGGGCCTCGGTGGGAGCCACCTGCGCGATGAGCGCGCGGACTTCATCCATCTTCCGGCTGGTCCCGACCAGATCGGCCCGCGGGCCCAGCTGGGAGCGGAGGGCCCGGTTCTCCGCCCGCGCCCGAGTCAGCTCGATGCCGCTGCGCAGCGCCACGAGCACCGCTTCCGGGGTGAGCGGCTTCTCGAGGAACTGGAAGGCGCCCAGCTTGATGGCCTGGACCGCGTCGTTGAGCTGCGCCTTGCCGCTCATCATGATGACCGGGGTGGACGCGTCGCGCTCCCGGATCAGGCGGAGCGTCTCCAGCCCGTCCGGCCCCGGCGGCATCTGCAGGTCCAGCAGGATGGCGTCCGGATGCACCTGATCGAGCGAGAGCAGCGCGCTGTTGCCGTTGGGCGCCTCTTCCGGCTCGAAACCCTCGGACTTGAGGAGCGCGGCGAGCATCCGGCGGATGTTCGCCTCGTCGTCCACGATCAGCACCCTCGGTTTCATTCGGACCTCCGGCGCCGGTCGGCGACCCGCCGTTCGAGAAGGACCTGCGAATGGGGCGCCGGCCGCTGCGCCCCGGGTCCCCGCGGGAGGCGGACGGTGAACGTCGCGCCGCCCCCCGGGGTCTCGGAGACCTCGATCGTTCCGCGGTGGAAATCGACGGCCTGCTTGACGATCGCGAGGCCGAGCCCGGTGCCCTCGAGCTTGTCGGTGACGTAGGGCTCGAAAATGTGGCCCCGCCGCTCCGGCGGCACGCCGGGTCCGTGGTCCCGAAGCTCCACCCTCACCCCTCCGTCGCCCTCCGGCGCCACTACCACGTCGATGGCGCCGTTGCCGCCGCAGGCCTCCACGGCGTTCCGGATCACGTTGCTGAAGGCGCGCCGAAGCGGGTCGTAGTGGCCGATGATGTGGGGCGCGCCCGCGGCCACTGTGAGGGTTTGGCGCATCGTCTCCGGGAGCGAGGTGCGGAGCAGTTCGCCCAGCAGCTCGCCCAGATCCACCTCGGCCGGTGGGCCCTCGGGCAGCCGGCCGAGATTCGCGAAATCCCGCGCCAGCTGTTCGAGCCGCGCCGTTTCCACCCGCAGGACCTCGAGAGCCTCGCGCTGCTCCGGGGTGCCGGAGCGATCCAGTTGCCCGATGGCAAAGCGGACCGGGGTCAGCGGGTTCTTCATTTCGTGAGCTACCCGGCGCGCCACCTCGCGGAATGCGCGCAGCCGCTCCGATTCCAGCTCCGCGTGCCGCGCCAGCTGCAGCGAGGCCGCGGTTTCGCGCAGCGCGGCGCGCAGCGAGGCGAACTCCGGCGCGCCGCCCCGCGCTTCCTCGGGCGGCAGCGGCTCATAGTCGCGGATCAGGGCCATCCACCCCACCACCTGGTCGATCGGGCGACTGAGCTGCTTGGAGAGCGAGCGGGCCAGGAGGACGGCGGCGTAGAGCAGCAGAACGGCCAGAACGCTCACCGTGAGCAGCAGGCCGATGGTCTTGTAGCGCTGATACCAGAAGCCCCGGGTGGAGAGGGTCAGCGCGCTGTTGAGCGCGCGGGTGTGCGCGTGGAGGGCCCGAAGCTCCGCCTGGCTCAGCCGAGTGGTATCGAGCACGCCGAGCAGCTCGCGCCCGGTTTCCCGCACCGGCTCCAGCACCCGCTGGCTCGACCGGGCGGGATTGAAACGGAGCAGCGTCGCGGCCCACCCCGCCACCAGAAAGGCGGAGGGCACCGCGCCCAGAAGCAGGAGCGCGAGCAGAATCCGGTTGCGGAACGACAGGGGGGCCCTCACCCCCGAAATCTACCCGCCCGGCTGGTCGGTGCGCCGCGTCACCCGCGGACGCGCCGGATGCCTTCGCGCACCCCCACCGCCGGCGTCCAGCCGAGCAGTTGGACGGCGCGGTCGCTCCTGAATTCGAGTCGCGCGAGCGCCGAGCGCAGCCGGTACGCCGCCACCGGCGACTGCCGCTTGAGCATCCGGAAGAGCGGTTCGGTGAGCTTCCCCAGGGTGAAGAGCACCGCGCGCGGCACCCTGCGGGTCGGCCGTCCTCCCCCCGCGAGCGCGAGGACATCCCGCTGAGTCAGGCGCTCGCCATCGATGATCTGGATCACCTCGCCGCCCGCCAGCTTCCGGCTCACCGCGGCCATTATGGCGTCCACCACGTCGTCGAGGTAGACCAGCGGAAGCACCAGACGGCCGTCTCCCAATACCAGCCAGCGCTTGCCGCCTCCCCGCGCCACCGCGCCGGTGATCAGCGGAATTCCCCCGCCGAAAATCTGGCCGGGCCGGAGGATCACCGCCGGGAGCCGATCGGCCGCCACCGCCGCGCGCACCAGCTGTTCCGCCTCCAGCTTGGCCCGGGTGTAGGCGCCCCGCTCCTCGGCGCGCGGCTCCAGCGCGGTGGCCTCGGAAACCGGCGCTCCGCCCGAGCTCCCCGCCCAATCCACCAC
>JBGPVQ010000157.1:0-6534 GCA_041491785.1 Gemmatimonadota bacterium
ACGGCGAGCGTGCCGGTGGTCAGTTTCCAATTGATCCAGAACAGCGCGACCAGCGCGATGGCTGCGGTGACCAGCCCGCCGGCCAGCTGGACCAGTCCGGTGCCGACGAGGTTCCGAATGCCTTCGGCGTCGTTCATCACCCGGGAGAGCAGGATACCGGTCTGGGTGGAATCGAAGAACCGGACCGGCAGGCGCAGGACGTGGGCCTCCACCTCCCGCCGCAAGTCGGTGATGGCCCGCTGGGCTGCGATGCCGAGGATCCGGGTGAGGGCGAACGAAGTGCCGGACTGAACGACCGTGGCCGCGAGCACCGCGAGGGCCACGGGGAGCAGGAGCGAGCTGTCACGCTCCTTGAGCACCCGGTCGATCAGGAATTTCGAACTGGCCGGCAGCACCAGGCCCGCCAGCCGATTCACCAGCATGACGCCGAACCCCAACGCCAGCCGGCCGCGGTAGCGCCAGATGAGCTCGCGCGCTTCGCGCCAGGCGACCGAGAGGGTGACCTTCTTCTTCTTGGGCGGCTCGGCCATCAGGCGCCCCGGCGGGCGGCGCGGATCTGTTCGATGCGCGGCCGGAGCTCGGTCATCATTACCCGCCCCATTTCGCACTCGGTGGCGATCCACTCGGTGTTGCGAAAGGTCCGGGGGCCCCCGACCGCGCGAATCTGTTCCACCCAGGCGTGGACCTTGGCGAACACGAAGAGCCCCTCGCTCGCGAACTCGACCAGGTAGTCGGGATTGACGATGCCATGCCGGGCCATGCCATACGCCATTTCCCAATAGCCGAAGAATTGGCGGTACAGCGCGTTCTTCGGGTGGTCGTGCTTGGCCAGCGCCACCGCTTCCTCCGCGCCGGCGGGCCAGAACTCGCCGGCCATGAAGGCACGGGCCTCGCGCATCTTGGATTCCCGCCGCAGGTCGTAGAGGCGGAGCACCAGGTCGGCGTCGTGGTGATCCGGGGCATCCTTGATCATCGGGCCGCGGGCGCGGGGAATCGAAATTCCACTCATAGGGTCTCCTTGGGGATGACCGCAGGGGCGGTCGACGGGCGGCGGCCGCGGAATACCCGCGCCGCGAGATGAAGTACCCCCTCGCGGGTCTCGTCCAGAATCTCGTAGAACGTCGGAATCGCCACCAGCGTCAGCAGAGTGGAAGTGATTACGCCGCCGATGACCGCGATGCCGAGGGGGCTCCGGAACTGAGAGCCTTCACCGCTGCCGAGGGCGATCGGCAGCATGCCGGCGATCAGCGCGAACGTGGTCATGAGGATCGGGCGGAGCCGGATGGCGCCGGCCTCGATCAGTGCGTCGCGGAGCGGCTTGCCGTCCCGCTCCCGGGCCCACTTGGCAAAATCGATCAGCAGGATCGCGTTCTTGGCCACGATGCCCATCAGCAGAATAACCCCGATCAGGCTCATGATGTTGATCGACGTCCCGGTCACCGCGAGCGCCAGCATGACGCCGATCAGGGACAGCGGAAGCGACATCATGATGGCGAGCGGGTCCACGAACGAGCCGAACTGGATCGCCAGGATGAGATACATGAACAGGATCGCGACCCCCAGGGCGAGGAAGATGTTGCCGAAAACCTCGTTCTGCGACTCGGCGTCGCCGCCCTGGGTGATGCTCACTCCCTGCGGGAGGGGAATCCTGCTCAGGCGCGCCTGCACGTCCGCCATAACTTCGCCGGTCGAGCGCCCCGAGGCGTTCCACCCCACGATGACCACCAGGTCGCGGTTCAGGTGGTCGATCACCGCCGGGCCGATGCCCTGGGTGATTGTGGCCACCTGCCCCAGGGGGATAGTGGTCGGCGGTCCATTGGCGCTGCCGGGGATGACCAGGGGGAGATCCCGCAGATCGGTCAGCCGCTGCCGGGATTCGGGGGAGAACCGAACCATGACGTCGCGGGTCTGCCCCGCGGGGTCGAGCCAGTCCCCGGCGTCGAGCCCGGCGAAGGCGGGTCGGAGCGAGAGCGCCACCTGGCCCACGGTGACCCCCAGGCTTCCCGCCAAGCCCCGATTCAAATCCACACTGATTTCGGGCTTCTGGCCCTTGGAAGAGAGCGCGATGTCCACCGCGTTGGGCACCTGCGCCACCTCCGCCTGCACCCGGTCGGCCATGGCGGAGAGCACCGCGAGGTCGGTGCCGCGCACCTCCAGCTGCAAACTTTTCCGCCCGCCGCTGATGTCGCTGGTGAAGACGGCCAGCTTGACCCCGGCCACCGTGGCGATTTCCCGGCGGGCGATTCCGGCGAACTTCTCGGCGGAGAGTTTTCGCTGGTTCTTGGGCGTCATCTTCACGAAGATCAAGCCCTGGTCGACGGCGCCGGTGACGCTGGCGCCCAGGGTGGCGTAGGTGTAGCGGATTTCCGGATGCCCGCGGAGGATCCGGTCGACTTCCTCCGCCTTCCGCCGGGTGTACTCCAGGTTCGAGCTCGGCGGTGTTTCCATCTGGATGGTGAACTCGGATCGGTCGTCGAGCGGGATAAAGCTGGTGCCCACCAGCCGGAGAAACGGCATGGCGAGGGCGAACAAGAAGCTGCCGAGCGAGAGGGCCACCACCGCCAGCCGGTGGTCCAGCGCCCAGGCGATGATCCGCTTGTACCGCCCCGCCATGCGGAGGAACCCGGCGTTGAACTTGTCGAGCTGCCGCGTGATCCACGCCTTTCGGGAGTCGGGAAGCTTGGGATCGGGCCAGTAGGCGGACAACATCGGATCGAGCGAGAACGATACCAGGAGCGACACCGCGACCGCGCACGCCATCGTCAGCCCGAACGGCTTGAACCACTGCCCCGAGATGCCGGGGAGGAAGGCGATCGGCACGAACACCGCCAGGATCGACAGAGTCGTGGCGGTGACCGCGAGCCCGATCTCGTCGGTGCCCTCGTGGGCCGCGGTAAGATGGTCTTTCCCCATTTCCACATGCCGGACAATGTTTTCCCGGACCACGATCGCATCGTCGATGAGAATGCCGATCGCGAGCGAAAGCCCCAGCAGCGACATCGTGTTGAGCGTGAAGCCGAACAGCCAGACCGCAATGAACGA
The DNA here is from genome assembly GCA_041491785.1 of Gemmatimonadota bacterium. Classification (GTDB taxonomy): domain Bacteria; phylum Gemmatimonadota; class Gemmatimonadetes; order Gemmatimonadales; family GWC2-71-9; genus JABFSM01. The sequence goes on from JBGPVQ010000157.1 coordinate 3,043, forward strand.
GGCGAGGACCGACACCGGGAGGGCGAGGCCGGTGATGACGGTGGAGCGCCAGGAGTTCAAGAAGAGAAACACCACCAGCACCGTGAGCAGCGCCCCCTCAAAGAGGGTTTCCTGGACGTTGCGCACCGAGCGGCTCACCCGGACGGCGGCGTCCCGCACCACATCCAGCTTCACTTCCGTGGGGAGGGTGGGCTCGAGCTTCGCCAGCCGGGCCCGGATCGCCTGGCTGACATCGGTGGTGCTGTACCCCTTGGCTTTCTTGATGTCGATGCCCACCGCCACCCGGCCGTTGAACAGCGCCATGGTCCGCGGCTCTTCGGAACCGTCCCGCACGTTGGCGAGATCACCGAGGCGGATCAGGCGTCCATTGCGTTCCGCCACCACCAGCTGGGCAAAGTCCGCCGGCGTTTCGAGACGGCCCTTGAGGCGGATCGATCGTTCGTCGAGGGCGCCCTCCAGCCGCCCCACCGGCGCGGCGAGGTTCTGCGCCTGCAGGGCCTGCACCACCTGGGCCACGCTGACTCCCGCTCCCTGGAGCGCGTCCGGCTTGACCTCGACCGTCAGCTCGCGCACCTGCTTGCCGGAGACGGTCACTTCCGCGACGCCCGGGAGCGACCGGAGCTCCCGGGTGATGGAGGGATCGGCGAGACGGGTGAGCTCCCGTGGGCCGAGTACCGCGGACGATAGTGCGAAGGAAAAAATCGGCCGATCGGTATCATTCAGCTTCCGGATGATCGGCTCTTTCATCTCGGGCGGCAGGTCGTTCCGCACGCTGGAGATGGCGTCGCGGATGTCCTGGGTCGCCTCGGCAAGCGGCTTGGTGAACTGGAACTCGATCAGGATATTGGCGAACCCGTCCAAGGCGTTGCCGGTGACCTTCTTCACCCCGTTGATAGAGGAGATCGCCTCCTCGATCGGATCCAGGACCTCCTTCTCCACCGTCTCCGGTGAGGCGCCGGGATAGGGAACTCCGACGCTCACGAAGGGCGGGGCCACATCGGGGTACTCGTCGGTCTTGAGGGTGAACAGCGCGAAGAGACCGAAAACAACCAGCGCGACCATGAGGACGACCGTGATGACTGGCCGGCGGATGGCGCCATCGGAAATGAGCATGGCCGGCTACTCCTTGACGATCCGGACCGGGGTTCCCACGGCGAGCGCCGCCGACGGACCCACCAGTACCGTGTCCCCGGGTACGAGCCCCGTCCGGATCTCCACCATCTGCAGCACATCGTCCTGGAGGCCCAGCTCGACCATCACGATTTCGACCCTGCCGCCGCGGAGCCGGCGGATCATCGGGCCGGTACCCTTGAGATCGAGCGCGGTCAGCGGAACCGCCAGTACCGTTCGCTGGTCCGTGGCCACCCGACCCTCGGCAAAGAGCCCGGCCACCAGTCGGCCGGCCACGTTCGGAATGGCGGCGTAGATCCTGACCTGCCGGGTGGCGGGATCCACCGAGGGATTGATTCGCTCCACCCTTCCGGTGAACGACTTCCCCTCGAATCCGCTTACCTGGAAGTCCACCGGCGATCCGAGCCGGAGCGCCGACAGCGCGCTGGCCGGCACCGTCGCTTCGAGTCGGAGGCTGGCTGGATCCACCACCGTGACCACCGGATTCCCGATCTGCAGCACATCGCCGAGGTTCGCTGGTCGCTCACTCACGATGCCGGCGAACGGCGCCCGCACGGAGGTCTTGTCCAGCTGCTTGTCGGCGTTGGCCAGCCGCGCGTTGGCATCGGCGAGCGCCGCCTCCGCGTTCATCGCGGACCAGCGCGCCTGTTCGAGGTCGCGCTCGGCGAGGGCCCCCGCCTGCGCCAGCCGCTCCGAGCGTTCGGCGTTCCGCTTGGCGACGAGCACCGCCTCGTTTGCGGTGCGCGCGGCGGAGCGCGCCGACAGGACAGCGTCGCGAATGGCGGAGTCGTCCAGGCGGACCAGTATCTGGCCTGCGCGCACCGACTCGCCCTGCTCGATCAGCGTCTGGGTGACCACGCCGGCGATCTCGGCGCGGAGTGCGGCCTGCCGGGCGGCGGTGAGCGCCCCGGAAATCGAAGGGCCGGCGGACAGCTCTCGGCGGACGGCAACGGCGAAATTGTCCGGCCGGAGCGTGACCGACGGGGTTTCGGCCGCCGCCGTCTCGGCGCCGCCGCGGCCGCGACAGCCACCCACCCCCGTCGCCATGGCGAGGGGGAGAAAGAGCGCGACGGCGCGGAGCGTGGGTCGAGGTACGATCATGGGATTCCGGATCCTGAAGAAGCCGGCGGCTGCGACTGGGTGGCGGGCCGCTGGGTGCCGGATGAGGTTGAGCCGGCGGCCTGCGCCGCGCCGCCGCTGCTGAGCGGGAGCTGGGCGAGGAGCGCCACTCGCACCCGTGCGATCTGAGCGTCCCGGGCGGCCTGGGCCCGAACCGCCCGGGCCTGTTCCAGCGCCAGTCTCGCGTCGAGCAGCTCGGTGTGGGTCGAGATCCCCTCCCGGTAACGGATCTCGGCAATCTGATAGGCCCGCTCCGCCTGCTCCGCGGTACCCCGGCTGGCGCGGAGCGCCTCCAATGATGCGTTGAGGCTGTTCAGCGTGTTACGGGCGTCGAGCTGCGCGAACTCGACGGTCTGCCGGAGGCGGAGCCGGGCCTCATCGAGCCCCGCCTCGGCGATCAGCTTGTCCCCCTTGAGGCGGCCTCCAGTGAAAATCGGTACCTGGAGGCCCACCGCGACGCTCCAATTGGTCAGGAACTGGCTCCAATTCGGCAACCCGGACTTGGGATAGGCCACTCTGCCATACGCCGAGGTGAGCGCTACCGACGGGAAGTGTTCCGACCTGGCGACCCTGAGGAGGCCCTGTTGTGCCTCCACGCCTTCGGCCGCCTGTCGCACCGGGGCGCGATGCTCGGTGACCGTATCGCCGGGGGCGGCGACCAATGCTTGGAGCGATGGAGCTCCCGCGAGGGCCGAGTCGTCGAGCGCGGTGGTGAGCTGGAGGTCCTGCGACCCCGGCAAGTCGAGCAACTGCTTCAGGCGGAGCAGGGCCAGATCGCGGGTGTAGGCGCTCTGAATCGCCGCCGCCCGCTGATTGTCGCGGGTAACCCGGGCACGCAGGAGATCGAACTCGGGCACGGTGCCCACCGCGCGCCTGAGCTCGGTTTCCTTGAGAGTGGAATCAGCCTGATCGAGCGCCGTCCCGGAGATCCGGGCCAGCTGATCCGCGAGCGCGGCGTCGAAGTAGGTCTGCACGACGTCGAGGGTGAGCTGCGCCTCCGTGGCGGTGAGTCCGATGTCCGCGCTGCGGCGGCCGGCGTTGGCCGCCTGAATCTGGCCGTGCACCCGGCCACCGCTGAACAGCGTCTGCGAGGCCGAAAGGCCGAGATTGTAGGTGTTGGCCCGGCCGAACGGCAAGCTGCCGAGCGATCCGAAAGGGCTGAGCGAGGAGAAACACTCCACCGACTTCTCCAGCGAGTCCACTCGCGCGCCGATGGGCAACGAGGGGTCGGCGAAAAAGCGG
>JBGPVQ010000158.1:0-6505 GCA_041491785.1 Gemmatimonadota bacterium
CCTTCGGGACGCCGCTGGTCGGCCGGCAGGGCCAGGCCTCGCCCAACGACGCCTGGCTGGCCAAGCAGACGGGGCGGCATCGCTGCCTCTTCGATGCCCCGCTGGCCAACGAGGGTTTGCCGCTCATCCACATGCTGAACTACATCTCCACGTACAAGAGCGCCTACAATGAGGGGCCGGGAACGGTCAACGCCATCGGAACGTTTTACGGAGCGCCTGGGATGCTCGCGAGCATGCCGCTGGCCTGGAATGACGCGATGTGGGCCAAGTACAAGATCGGCGAGATGTTCAAGCTGATCGATCCGGACACCAAGGCGCCGACCAAACGGAACCTGTTCTACCGGCCGAAGGCCGGCGACCCGGTCCTCTTTGGCGGAGCGGTGGCCGCGGCGGGAATCGAAAATCTGCAAAAAATGGGCGCGACCTTCTTGATGTGTAACAACGCCTTCCAGGCATGGATGGGGTTCCTCTCGGGCAGCGGCTCCAAGGGCAACGCGGCGGTGATCGAGAAGGAGATCCGGGCCAATCTGCTGCCGGGAGTCATCACGGTGCCCGCGATGGTTATCGCCATCGAGAAGGCCCAGGGGCAGGGGATCGCGTACAACCGGCAGTAGCGCGAAAGGAGTGGCGAGAAGCGGGCAGGGCGCTTCTCCCTACTCCCGACCTCGCTCCTTCTCGAAGTCCCGCCGCTCCTTCTTGGTCGGCCTACCCTTGAATGTCCGGTCCTGCAGCCGGGCCGCTTGGCGGTGCTGCTCGGAGAGCCGCTCGCGAGCCGCCCGGCTGTCCGGCGCTTCCTCAAACAGTCTCGCCGCCAGCGCCGCCGGTCCCCGCCGGTCGGACACCTCCCGCACCGTGACCCGGTGCTCGTAAGGACCGATCCGGATCCGGACCCGGTCGCCCGGGCGCACCGGCTTGGCGCGTTTGGACTTTTCGCCGTTGAGCTCGACCCGCCCACCGTCGATCGCGGCGGCGGCCAGCGCGCGGGTCTTGAAGAAGCGCGCCGCCCAGAGCCACTTGTCGAGGCGGGCGGCGTCCGGGTCCCGATCCATTCATGCCCTCCGAGGTCAGCCGTCCAGCCGCCGCGCGGTCTTGGGTTGATAGCCCAGCGCGGCGTTGAGCCAGCGCAGAAACGCGCGCATCGCCACCACGTCGCGGATGATCATCCCGGGCAGCCGGGCCGACTCGACGTCGCTTGCCCGGAGGCTCCGTGACACCGTGAACGACAGGTAGCGAAGCCACCGCTCCGCCGGGTGGCCGGGGGCGAAGCCGCGGGGGAGCCGCGAGAGCATCGCCTCCGGGTCGAGGTGTCCGAAGCGCCGGCGGAACGGGGGTGCCTCCACAATGGCGGCGAACGCCTCCGGCGCCTCGGCGAGCGCATCGCGGAGCCGGGCCAGCGCCGGGCGGGGCGGCATCCAGATTCCCCCTGCCACGAAGGCGGAAGTGCCGTCGAGGTGAAAGTAGACCCCGGCGCCGCCCCCTTCCGCCTCCTGGCCCACCGCCCGGCCGGCGTCCTGGTGGTAGAACCAGCAGCCGGCGTTGGTCTTGTAGGGCGACTTGTCCTTGCTGAAGCGGATGTCGCGATGGATGCGGAAGAGGGAGCGCTTGGGATCGCCCACGAGCTCGGGCGCCGCGGCGGCGAGGCGGATGTCCACCGCTTCGATCAGGGCGCGGAGCGGCGCGCGCACCTCCGCCTCGTACACCGGGCGGTGCGCCTCGAACCAGGAGCGCTGGTTGTGGCGGGCGAGGCTGCGGAAGAAGCGCTGGGCCGCGGGCCGAAAGCCATGGAAGCCGTCCATGCGACAGTTTAAGTTGCGGCATCATCCGGTGCCAAGTCCTGTGACCGTTCCTCCGCCGATGCCGGTCGTGCCCGACGGCTCTATCCCGCCCCACGCGGGGGAGCGCCGCTTCGGCCCGCTGGATCAACAGACCTTCCTGCGGTGGCTCTACGTCGGCCGGTCGGTGCTGGCGGTGCTGGTGCTGGTGCGGGCGGCCCTGGTGCTGGACGCGGCGCCCCGGTCGGCGTTCACCGCGATCCTGGTGGTGTTGCTGGCCTACGCGGTCACCGCCTATGGAGTGTACGTCACCTTCTACCGGAAGCTGCGTGGGGGTCTGGCCTTTCTGGAGACCCAGGCGGCGACCGATCTGCTGCTGGTCACCACGCTGGTGCACTTCGAGAGTGCCGATCAGAGCTGGTGGGCGGCCCTCTACGTGCTGGTCATCGCGGTCTACGCGCTGCTGCTGCCGCTCCGCTCCGGGGTCATCACCGCCCTCTTCGGCGCCGCGGTCTTCGTGGCGGATTCCTACCTCCTGCGGCCCGACCGCCCCGGTCCCGGGCTCTGGGGGCAGGTCGCGGTGTTCACGGTGGTCTTCCTGGTGGTGGCGGTCCTGGGCCAGCGGCTCCGGATCGCCTCGGTCGAGCAGACCGAGCTCGAGATCGAGCTGCGCCGGGTCCGCCTCGAGGCGGACGAGATCCTCCGGAACATCCGGTCCGGAGTCCTCACCATCGACGGGGACGGGAGGCTGGCCTACATCAACCAGGCGGCGGAACACCTCCTCGGCCTCCCGGCCGACCGGCACGTCGGGGTACCGGTTCTCCAGGAGCTCGAGGAGCGCGCGCCGGAGCTCTGGGCGGCAGTGGTGGCGGGAATCCGGAAGGGCCGGCGGGTGAACCGCGCCGAGGGAACCGCTCGCCGCGCCGATGGACGCACGGTGCCGATCGGCCTCTCGACCACCACCTTCGAGCGGCCGTCGGAGTCGTTGCCCAGCGTTACCGCGATTTTCACCGACATCTCCGACCTGCAGCAGCTCCAGGCGCTCCATGTGCGCGCCGAGCGGCTCGAGGCGGTGGCGGCGCTCTCCGCTTCGCTCGCGCACGAGATCCGCAACCCGCTGGCGTCGATCCGCAGCTCGGTGGAGCAATTGGCGCGGAGCGCCCACGACGACCCCGACGATCGGGTGCTCGCGGAGCTCATCGTGCGGGAGAGCGACCGGCTCAGCCGGCTGCTGGGCGAGTTTCTCGATTTTTCCAGGGTCCGGGCCAGCCACTTCGTGACGGTGGACCTGACCGCGGTGGTGCGGGAAGCGGCCCAGCTGGTCCGCGAGCATCCCGACACCGGCCCCGGCGTGGACATCGTGGTCCGGGGGGACCCGGTCGAGGTCGAGGCCGATGAAGACCTCCTGCACCGGATCGTCACCAACCTCATTCTCAACGCGGCCCAGGCGATGAACGGCGCCGGACGCATCGAGGCGATCGTCGACCTTCCCCCGGTGGGGGAGCTGCCCCGCGGCAGCGAAATCGAGCATCCGGCGCGCATCCGGGTGCGGGACGACGGCCCGGGCATCGAGCCGGAGCTCCTGGCGCGTCTGTTCCAGCCGTTCGTCTCGGGGCGGCCCGGCGGCAGCGGGCTGGGCCTCGCCATCGTGCAGCGCGCCGTGGCGGCCCACCGCGGCCTGGTCCTCCTCGACTCTGCCCCAGGCCAGGGGACCACGTTTACCATTCTCCTGCACGCCAAGTGGCCCTCGGAGGACGGTGCATGAGCCAGCAACCCTCGATCCTGATCGTCGACGACGAGTCCGGTATCCTCGACACCCTCCGGATTCTCCTCCGCAAGGAGGGGTTCGAGATCACCACCGCCCAGGGTGGCAAGGCGGGGCTCGATCAGATTCGTTCGGGGAGTCACGACATCGTCCTCACCGATGTCCGGATGCCCCAGGTGACCGGCCTCGACATCCTGCAGGCCGCCAAGGAGCAGGACTCGATGACGCCGGTCATCCTGATGACCGCGCAGGCCTCGCTGCAGACAGCGGTGGCCGCGGTCAACGCCGGCGCCTTCTACTACATCCAGAAGCCCTTTTCCAACGACGAGCTGCTGGCCATCCTCCGGCGGGCCTGCGAGTATCGCCAGATCCGAGTGGAGAATCGCCAGCTCAAGCAGGACTTCCGGCGCAAGGACCGGAGCGCCGTCACCCGGCCGATCGGCAAGTCGCGGCGGTTTACCGACGTCCTCAAGCTGGCGGAGGTGGTGGCCCCGACCGACTCGACGGTCCTGATCCAGGGTGAGAGCGGTACCGGCAAGGAGGTCATCGCGCGGTACCTCCACAACCTCTCGACCCGGGTCGACGGCCCGTTCATGTCGATCAACTGCGGCGCGCTCCCGGAGAACCTGCTGGAGAGCGAGCTCTTCGGCCACGTGAAGGGCTCCTTCACCGGCGCGGTGCGCGACAAGCAGGGCCTCTTCGCGGCGGCGCGGGGCGGGACGTTCTTCCTCGACGAGGTCGGGGAAATGCCGCCGTCCCTCCAGATCAAGCTCCTTCGGGTGCTCCAGGAGCGGGAGGTCATTCCGGTCGGGGCGACCGAGACGATTCCGGTGGACGTGCGGATCGTGGCCGCCACCAACCGCGACCTCGAGGAGGAGGTGCGCCGGGGCCACTTCCGCTCCGATCTGTTCTACCGGCTCAACGTCATCGCCCTCGAGCTCCCCTCGCTCCGCGACCGGCGCGACGACCTGGTCCTCCTGATCGACCACTTCTTCCAGGAAATGGCCAGTGAGCGGGATGCGGCCCCCAAGGCGCTCTCATCCGACTCCCTCGACGCGGTGATGGTGTACGACTGGCCCGGCAACGTGCGCGAGCTGCAGAATGCGCTGGAGCACGCCGTGGTGTTGAGCAAAGGGACGCTGATCGAGCCGGGAGCGCTCCCCGAGCGGATCACCCGGCGGCGGCGCGAGCCGCTGGTGGCGGAGCGCTCCTCGCCCAATCCGTCGCTCGAGGTGATCGAGCGCGCCTACATCATGTGGGTGCTGCAGGCCGAGGGTGGCAACAAGACCCGGGCGGCGGAGGTGCTGGGCATCGATCCCTCCACGCTCTACCGCAAGCTGAGTCGGTACGAGGAGCAGCCGGCCGCGACCGGGTGACGGGAGGGATCCTGCTCGTCGTACTCGCCCTCCTCTTCGTCTTCTCCGGCGCGGCCGGCCTCTTCTACGAGGCGGCTTGGAGCCGCTACCTCAGCCTCTTCGTCGGCCACGACGCCTACGCGCAGATCCTCACGCTGGTCATCTTCCTGGGAGGAATGGGGCTTGGCGCGCTGATTGTCAGCCGCCGGTCGCTCCGGTTGCGGGATCCCCTGTTCGTGTACGCGGTGGTGGAAGCGCTGATCGGGCTGTTCGGGCTCGCCTTTCACGACCTGATCTATCTGCCGGTGACCGACCTGGCCTACCAGCAGCTCTTCCCCGGCCTCGGCGGCGGCGCGGCGGTGGTACTGGCCAAGTGGGTGCTGGCGGGACTCCTGATCCTGCCGCAATCCATGCTGCTTGGCGCCACCTTCCCGCTGATGAGCGCGGGGGCGCTGCGCCGGTTGCCGGAGCGTCCCGGGCGTACCCTCTCGATCCTTTACTTCAGCAACAGCCTCGGCGCCGCCGCGGGAGTGCTGGTTGCGGGGTTCATCCTGTACGACCTGGCCGGGCTCCCGGGAACCCTCGCCGCGGCCGCGGTGCTCAATCTGGTGGTGGCCCTCGGGGCGCTGGTGGTCGTCCGGCTGCGGCGGCTCCCCGAGACGGCCGCGCCGCCGGCGCCGCCGCCGCCCCGGGGGGGCGGCTGGGGCGGCCTGGCGGCGCTGCTGCTGCTACTGGCCGCCGGCACCGCGGCGGCGTCGTTCGTCTACGAGGTGGGGTGGCTCCGGATGCTCTCGCTGGTGATGGGGAGCTCCACTCATTCGTTCGAGCTCATGCTCTCCTCGTTCATTCTCGGACTCTCGCTGGGCGCGTGGTGGGTGCGCGCCCGCGCCGACCGGTTCACCGATCCGCTCCGGACCCTCGCCATCGTGCAGCTGGTCATGGGGGCGCTCGCCATCGCGAGCCTGCCGCTCTACCTCGAATCGTTCCGCTGGACGGCCCTGCTCCTGCAGTCGGTGGCCCGGAGCGAGCAAGGCTACCTGCTGTTCACCGCCGCGCGGTACCTCATCTGCCTCGCAATCATGCTTCCCGCCACGTTCTGCGCCGGGATGACCCTGCCGCTGATGACCCGGATGCTGATGGCGGAGGGGGCGGGGGAGCGGGCGATCGGCGCCATCTACGGGGCGAACACACTGGGCTCGATCGTGGGCGCTGCGCTCACCGGCCTGGTGCTGCTGCCGGTCCTCGGGCTCCGGGGTGCGCTGGTGGCGGGGGGAGCACTTGATATGCTGCTCGGTCTGCTGGCGCTCCGCGGACTCCGGCTCTCCGGCCGCGCGGCCCCTCGCCTGGCCATGGTCGGAGTGGGCGCGCTGGCACTGCTGGCGGGCGTGACGCTCTGGCGGTTGCCGTGGGATCAGGAGCTCTTGAGCAGCGGAGTCTTCCGGGTGGGGCGGATCGTGGAGCGGAACCAGCGCGAGATCCTGTATCACGCCGATGGTCGCACCGCGACGGTCCACGCCACCCGCTTCCGCGCCAGCGGCACCCGAATCCTTTCCACCAACGGGAAGCCCGACGGCTCCCTCACCGTCACCTGGTTCGAGCGCTGCGACACCGCG
>JBGPVQ010000159.1:0-6485 GCA_041491785.1 Gemmatimonadota bacterium
CACGATCCGGTCCACGGTGAGCAGGGCGGGCACGTCGCGCAGCGCGACGTGGGTGGTCACCAGCACCACCCGGAGCTTCCCAGCGGCGAGCATCATCGCCACATCGACCCCTCCGGCCAGCTGGCCCAGCCACTCGGTCTGCCCCGGGAAGGGGAAGCCCGCGGCGTGAAGGGCGTGCTTTTCGACCGGACCGGTGACGATGGCGTCGGCCTGACCACCGAGCACCAGCCGCACGGCATGCTGGAGCGAGTGGCCGGCGATTTGGCCGGCCCGGAGCGCCCGCCCGCGGTCGGCGTTTTCCTGGCCGGATCCTCCCTTCCAGCTTCCGACCGAAATCCGCTGCTGGGCGGCGATCGGAGCGATCTGCTCCTCAGCGCCGATCACGGTGACCTCGGCGTCGAGGGGAGCGGCGAGCGCCTGAGCGGCGACCTCCGGACCGACGCCGCGCGGGTCGCCCAAGGTGATGGCGAGACGCGGCCGGAGCGTCATCCGCCGCGGACCTGCACGAGCGTGGCACGGCGGAGGCGGTCGATGTAGCGCTGCTGGGTCAGCTGGTCGGTGAGCCCCCCGCGGATTTGTTCCTTGACGTCTTCGAAGCGAACATCGCCGGCAGGAATGCGGTTGGTAACCATCAGGAAGCCGAACTTGGAGCGGAGGGGGTCCACCGGCGCCTCCAGCCGGAACACCGGCCCCACGTGGCCGGGCGCCACGCCGGCCTGCGCCTCGGCGTAGGCCGGTGGCAGCGTCTCCACCGAGATCTCGACGACCTCCTTCTCTTCGGCCTTGTCGTGCCAGATCAGCTGGAGCGAGTCGAATGAGGCGCCCTTCTGGATCTGGTCGCGCAGCCGGGCCGCGGTGCGCGCCGCACTGTCGGCATCGGCAATGTCGAGGGCCGGCATGATGAGGATGTGGCGGACTTGCACCTCGGCGGGCTGGGTGCGTTCGACCTGGATCAGATGAAACCCGAACGCGGTTTCGACCGGCTCGGAAACCACTCCGGGCCGAAGCGCGAACGCCATGTCCTCGAACCGCTGATCGAGAAGCCCGCTCCCCCGGCGGATCCACCCCAGCTCACCGCCCTGCTCCTTGCTGCCGGGGTCCGCCGAGAAGCGCCGGGCGGTCGTGGCGAAGTCGGCGCCTTTCCTCAACTCGATGAGAATCGAGTCGGCCAGGGCGCGTGCCCGGGCCTTGGCCACCGTCTTGGCCGGGGGGGCGAGCACGATCTGCCGGAAGGTGACGGCTTCGGCCCGCTTGGGAAAGCTGGCCTGGTATTTCTCGAAGTAGTCCCGGATTTCTTTGTCGGTCGGCGCAACCGTCTTGAGTTTTCCGGAGCCTTTGAGCTTGCTCAGCAGGGCGCGAATCGTGAGGGCCCGGCGCTGTTGTTCGGTGAGCCAGGTGCGGTACTCGTCCGGGGTTTCGAAACCGGAGACCCGAAGGTCCTGCCGATAGGCCTCCTCCCCCGAGTAGCGGGCCCGGGTGGTCTTGATGAGCGCGTCCACCGACTTGGTGACATCATCGTCGGCGACCTTGATGGTGGTGTCGCGCAGGGCCTCCTGCATCATCAACTCTTCGTTCACCAGCGATTCGAGTACTTCCTTCCGCAGCTCATGCCTGCCTTCGTCCGTGGTGGGCAGTCCTTTACCCTGCGGATGTTCCTGGAGAATGCGTTCTTCGATGTGAGAGCCGAGGATTGCCCGGGAGCCGACGACCGCAACGATCCGGTCGATGACCGAATCGGTGCGGACCCGCGCGATTTGCCGGGCCCCAAGCGGGGCCGCGCCACTCCCGAGAAGGAGCAGCGCGACGACCAGAATCGGTGTCCTCCGCAGGGTCATGGCTGCTTCGTCGTATCCGGACGCTGGCCCGGTTGGGGAGGACCGCCCGGTGCGGGACGGAGGCCTGCGAGAGGACCGCCCGGCACGGCTCCTCCGCCCGCGGCGGAGTCCTTTCTCTTCTGCGCGATGATCAACTCCATCGCGTGGGCGACGCCGGCCTGGTAGATCTTGAAATCTCCCCCGGCGCGGAGGTCGGCGGAGAGGGTCGGCGGCACCGGCCGGAATGCGGCCTCGCCCCGGGTCAACTTGTCGAAGTATTCATCGACCTTCTTCTCTGCGAGCTTGCGGCGCTCGGCGGGTGGCGTTTTCGAAGAGTCGGAGAACTCCGGGCCGGTGAGGCCGAGGGCCTCCTTGAGGTTTCCGATGTCCGACTGGTATTTGAGACTCACGGCCTGGTGGATGGCCGGGTTGGGGCGGATCTTGGCGGAATCGGCCTCGCGGAGCAGGATGGCGTTCTGGGCCAGAATCTTGACGAAGTTGCCGAGCATCGTGTCGTTGGCGATGCGAACCTGGTTGATCTGCTGCGGCGCGAGGGCCCCGAGCCACTTGACCATGTCGCCCACGGTAAAGGCGCCGCTCTTGAGCGCCACCAGCTGTTTCCCGGATTTCCGCGCCGCGGTCGGGTCGGCCAGCGCGCTCCGCATCGCCGCGACGGCGCCGGAGTTGACGGTGAGCCCGTTTCGCGCGGTGAGATCCGCCATGTAGATCGAGTCCTGATGCCCTTTTTGCTGATCCTTCAGATACCCCATCAGGCGATCGCGAATCTCGTTCTCCGGCGGCCGGCGGATGACGTGGAACCCGAATTGGGTCTTCACCAGCCCGCTGACCTGCCCCGGCTCCAGCGACCATGCCACGCTGTCGAATTCCGCCACGAACCCGCCCCTCGGCCCGGGGGGGAGATAGCCTGCGTCGTTCTTGCTGCCGTCGCCGCTGTACTGTGCGGCCAGCTTCCCGAAATCTCCCTTCTTGGCCTGGGGCAGGATTTTGTCCGCGGTGGCCTTGGCCTTGGCGGTATCCGCCGCCTTGGGCCCCGCCGCCATGAAGAGGATGTGCTGGAAGAGCCGGATCTGGCCGGCGTTGTAGAGGCTGTCGGCGGTCGCCGGGGAAACCGCGGCGCGCCGCGCGACCACGCTATCGTGCCAGGCGTTGACCCGGGCCTCCGCCAGCTCCGGCCACATCAGCCGCTCGATGGTGACCGAGTCGGGTTTGAAGGTGCCCGCGGCCAGGGCGTCCGCGTACAGCGAAATGTCCGCCCAGATGCCGGTGACCAGCTCGGCAGCCTGTGGATTGGCGTTGGCCCGGCCGATGCGGGAGATGATCTCGGCAACCCGCGACGACTTGAGCTCCCGCGTCCCGACCCGCGCGGCGGTATCGGCATGGGAGGTGAACACGTCCCGGAAGCTGCCGCATCCCGTGAGCGCGAGGCCCGCGACCAACGCTGCCAACCCGACTCGACGCATGACGAATCCATCCGTGAAAGTTTGAACCGCGCGACCGGTCACTGACTACCGGTCACCAGAATCAACGCCCGCACCAGCGCGGGGATCAGCTCCTCACCCCCCAGCCGCACCAGCCGAAGGGCCAGAGGCACCGTGCGGCGGACGTCAGCCGCCAGCTGCACATTGTCGAGGGCGGTGGTCAACCGGGCCATCCGCGGCGACGCGCCGGTCCGGAAGGTGACCCGGGCCTCCTCACCGCGGACCAGGATGTGCTGAATGCCCAGTGCCCCGCCGAGTACCCGGAGCCGCGACAGGTCCAGCAGCCGATCCGCCTCCCCCGGGAGGGGCCCGAAGCGCTCGCGCATTTCCTGCCGTAACTCATCAATTTCACCAGACCGGACCGCCCGCGCCAGTCGGCGGTAGAGGTCGAGCTTGGTGTCGTCGTCGGCGACGTACTCGTCGGGGAGGTGGGCCGGCCGGTCGAACACTACTTCCGGTGGCGCCGGGGGCTCCTCGGTGGAGCTCCGGCGGCTGCGGAGCGCCTCGACCGTCTCCTCCAGCCAGCGCAAGTACAGGTCGAACCCGACCGCGTGCGCGTGTCCGGATTGCTCCGCGCCAAGCAGATTGCCCGCGCCGCGGATTTCCAGATCCTTGAGGGCGATGCGATACCCCGCTCCGAGGTCGGTATGGTGTTCCAGCACTTTGAGCCGCTCCTCGGCCTCGGGGTCCATCAGGTCCGGCGCGATCAGGTAGCAATAGGCCCGGCGATGGCTGCGGCCGACCCGGCCGCGCAACTGATAAAGCTGGGCCAGGCCCAGCTTGTGGGCGTCGTGGACCACCATGGTGTTGGCATTGGGCACGTCCAGCCCCGACTCCACAATCATGGTGGAAACCAGCACGTCCACCTCCGCGCCGACGAACCCGCTCATCACCCGTTCCAGCGCCTGGGCCGGCATCTGACCGTGCGCGACGCCGATGCGGCCCCGGGGCGCCAGCCGCCGGACCCGGGCCGCGATGGTCTCGATGGTTTCGATCCGATTGTGGACGAAGAACACCTGCCCCCCCCGGTCGAGCTCCCGGGCCATCGCCTCCTCGAGGAGCCCATCGTCCCACGGTTCCACGAAGGTGAGGATGGGAGAGCGGTCCCGGGGCGGGGTTTCGATCAAGGTGAGGTCCCGGAGTCCCGCCAATGACATGTGGAGCGTGCGCGGGATCGGGGTCGCGGTAAGCGTCAGCACGTCGATGCTGAGCCGAAGCTCCTTGAGACGCTCCTTGTGGCGCACCCCGAAGCGATGCTCTTCGTCGACCACGAGCAGGCCGAGATCCTTGAACACCACGTCCTTCGAGAGCAGGCGGTGGGTCCCGATCACGATGTCGATCTTTCCCTCGGCCAGCTCGCGCAGGGCCTGCTTCTGCTCCTTGGGGGACCGAAAGCGGGAGAGCACTTCGACCCGCACCGGATAGTCGGCCAGCCGCTCCACGAACGTCCGCCCATGCTGGTCCGCCAGAATCGTGGTGGGCACCAGCACGGCCACTTGCTTGCCACCCTGGACCGCCTTGAAGGCGGCGCGCACCGCGACCTCGGTCTTGCCGTAGCCGACGTCGCCGACCAGGAGACGATCCATCGGCACCGGCCGTTCCATGTCGCGCTTGACATCCTCGGTGGCCTTCCGCTGGTCCGGCGTGTCCTCATACAGGAAGGCCGATTCGAGCTCGCGCTGCCAGCGGGTGTCCGGCGGGAAGGGAAATCCCGCGCTGACCTTCCGGCGGGCGTAGAGATCGAGCAGCTCCGCGGCCATTTGCCGGATTGCTTCCCGGGTCTTCTCACGCTGCTTCTTCCACGCGATACCCCCCAGCCGGTGCAGCTTGGGCGGCGCCTGGTCGCCGTCCTCCTGCGCGGCGCGATAGCGCTCCAGCTGGTCCAGGCGGTAGAGGGGGACGTTGAGCCGGTCGCCTCCCTCGTACTCGACAACGGCCACCTCGATCGTGGACTCTCCGACCATGATGGTCTGAATGCCCCGGTAGATCCCGATGCCATGATCCAGATGAACGACGTAATCGCCGGCGGTGAGCGTGCCGGTGGCGAGTGAGGGCGCCGCCTGGCGGTACCGGCGCGGGCGGCGGAGCCGGCGGGCCCGGCGGAAGATCTCGTGGTCGGTAAGGACCCGGAGGGTGGGCATGACGAATCCGCCGTCCAGGGCCCCCACGACCAGAGAGGCGGCGGATCCGTTCGCATCGCCTTCGTGAATCAGCTCGTCGAGCCGCTCGAGTTGTCCCGCGTTGTCGCACAGAATCAGGGTGGACGCCCCGCCGGTGAGGAGCGCGCGCAGCCGGCCGAGGTTGCGATCCACCGCCTCGGGGGGAAAGAAGCCGGCCTGTAGGTCGGGGATCTCCTCCCGAAGCAGGAACCGGGGAAACCGGGCCAGCCGCGCGGTCCACGCGGCCGGCTCCGCGAAGAGGTCCTCCCGTCGCGGAGGTAGCTCGCCCAACCGTCGGGCCACCTCGAGATGGTGCTCCGATTCTTTCCAGGCGCGATGCACCTCTTCGGAGTTGGGATGGCCGGCTTCCTCGACGATGAGGGTTTCGGCGGGGAGGAGATCGAGGAGAGTCTGCCGGAGGGCCGGACCGCCCGACGGATCGGCGCCTTCGGATTCACCGGCGGTCCGGCCGCCGGAGCGCGGGGTGGTCCCCACTCCGATCGGCAGCACTGTGACCTCGCGGAGTTCCTCCCCGGAGCGCTGCGAGGTCAAATCGAAGGCCCGAATCGAGCTGATCTTGTCGTCCCACCACTCGAGTCGTGCCGGGGCCGCCATGCCGAAGCCGTACAGGTCGACGATCCCGCCGCGCACGCTGAACTCCGCCACCTCGGTCACCACCGGCACTCGGCGGTATCCCATCCCCTCGAGCGAACCGATCAGCGTGCCGAGCGGACGCCGGCTACCGACCGCCAGCTCGAGCCGGAGCCGGTCCAACGCCTGGGGAACCAGGGTCTTCTCGGCGGAGGCGCGGGCGGTGGTGACCAGCACGCGGAGCCGGCCGCGGAGCAGCGCCTCGAGAGTCTCCGCCCGCTCCCCGGCAATCTCGAAGTGCGGCTCCTCCTCGCCCAGCGCCTCGCGCTGCGGATACAGGGCGCAGGGCAGATCGGAGAGGGTCGTCAGGTCGGCCAGCCAGCGTTCCGCGTCCGCCGGTGTGGCGGCGACCACCGCGAACA
>JBGPVQ010000160.1:0-6480 GCA_041491785.1 Gemmatimonadota bacterium
CCTCGGCCGTTGTCCACTCCCCGCCCCCCTGGGCGACCAGCGGCATCCGGTCGGAGATAATGTGCGGATCGGTCATTGCATCAGTTCCTTCAAGCGTTTCACCGCGTGGTGATAGTGAACTCGGGCGGCACCCGGCGTGGTGCCCAGGGCGGCACAGATGTCGGTGTAGTCCATGCCCTGCTGCGCACGAAGGAGGAACACCTCCCGCTGAAGCCGCGGCAGCCGGCCAATTCCCTCGCGCAACCGCCGCTCCATTTCCGATGCCCCGGCCTCGCCTTCGGGATCGGAAGCGTTGGCCAGATCGTGGTCCTCGATCGGCACGACGATTCGACCACCCTCCCTCCGGTACTGATCCTTCCGAAGGTTCGATCCGATCCGAAACAGCCAGCTCCGAAAGCTCGCCTCACCCCGCCAACTGTCCAGCGCCCGGAAAGCCCGGATGAACGTCTCCTGGATCAGGTCTTCGAGATCCGCGGAGAACGCGCCGAGGCCATAGAGGTAACGCCCCAGGGCGCTGGCATGCCGACTGACGAGCTCGGTCGCCGCCGCCTCGTCACCGGACCGGTAGGCGGCTACGAGCGCAGGGTCAGTCCGAGGGGGATCCTCGCTCATAGCGCGCATCGGTCAGCAGGAGGACGCAAACCCAAGGCCGGCGTTAAGTTGCTCGGTCGGGCGAAGGGTACGGCGAGTCTGTCGCCGCGCCGACCTGGTGAGCAGCCCAGAAGCGTTCCGCTGATGAAGCACAGTCTCCCCGTACAAGTTTTCGACGAACTCCAGAATTGTAGACGAAATCTGTAACCAATTTGCGGACAGTGAGTTATCACTCCACAAGTCGCCTTAGTTATCCAGATCGAGCGACCAGTCTCTGATCCATGAGCCGCACCGCACCCAGGATTCTCGCACACCGGGGAGCCTCCGGGCACGCATGGGAGAATTCCATGGCTGCCTTCCGGGAGGCGCTCCGGCTCGGTGCCGATGGCGTCGAGCTTGACGTCCACCCAACCGCCGACGGTGCGCTGGTCGTTCATCACGATGCGGAAATCGCCGGCGTTGGGCTCATCGCCGCCGCGCGCCTTCAGGACATTGCGAAAACTCGACTCCCCAACGGCGAAGCGATCCCTACCCTCTCCGAGGCCCTGGACGCCCTGAGGGGAGCCGAGGTGTGGATCGAGGTGAAGGCCCTTCCTGAGGCCGCCGATGCCGCTTTCCTGGCGGTGCTTCGCGGCTCTCCGACCCCGGCTCGTTGCGGTGTGCACAGCTTTGATCACCGGATCGTGGCCCGCCTGGGGACAATGAATCCCACCCTCCGCCGGGGGGTCCTTTCGGCCTCCTATCCACTGGACCCGGCCGGGCCGATGGCTGCGGCCGGAGCCACCGCACTCTGGCAGCATTGGCCCCTGATCGACGCGGAACTCGTGGCGGCCGTTCACCGTAGAGGGGGCGAGGTCATCGCCTGGACGGTCGACGACCCCGGCGCGGCTCGCCGCCTGGCCGCGTTGGGAGTGGACGCACTCTGCGGGAACTACCCGGAGAGGTTGCGACTCGGCTAAGATTGTCGGCCCTTATGCAAGGAACATCCCTCATGCACCCTCCGCGCTGGCTCCCGGCCCGAGCAACGATCGCGATGCTCGTTGGAGTGATCGCACCGCTCTCGGGACAGGAACCCACCCGAATCAACTTCGAGAGCTACCGGCTGCCCAACGGGCTGACCGTCATTCTCGCCCCCGATCATTCGGCGCAGGTTGTGGCGGTCGATGTCTGGTACAATGTCGGCTCCCGCAACGAGGTCCGCGGGCGGACCGGCTTTGCCCATTTGTTCGAGCACCTGATGTTTCAGGGCTCCGCCAATGTGAAGAAGGCGGAGCACACTCAGTTGGTCGAGCGCGCCGGGGGCGAGAACAACGCGAGTACCGCCGAGGATCGCACCAACTACTTCGAGGCACTGCCCTCGAATCGACTCAATCTCGGACTCTGGCTCGAAGCGGACCGGATGCGCTCGCTCGCCGTGGCCGATTCGAATCTTATCAATCAGCGGGAGGCCGTGAAGGAAGAGCGCCGGCTCCGGGTGGACAACCAGCCCTATTTCGCGGCGATCTTCGAGGGAATGTACGCCCTGGCCGACAGCAGCACCTGCTTCCCCTACGCCCATTCCGTCATCGGCTCGATGGACGATCTCAACGCAGCGAAGCTCTCGGACGTCAAGGCGTTCTTCGACCTGAACTATAGTCCCAACAACGCCACCCTCACGGTCGTGGGGGATTTCCTGCCCGCCGAGGCGAAAGCACTCATCGACCGGTATTTCGGGGAGATCCCTCGCGGACGGGAACCGCCGACGGTGGAGTGCCAGGCGTCTTTCAACCCCGGCGCGATCCGCCGGAACTGGCCCGACCCGAAGGCGAACCTGCCGGCGGTCCTGCTGGCCTACCGCATTCCCGAGTACAAGAGCCCCGACACTCCGG
Organism: Gemmatimonadota bacterium; assembly: GCA_041491785.1. GTDB lineage: Bacteria > Gemmatimonadota > Gemmatimonadetes > Gemmatimonadales > GWC2-71-9 > JABFSM01. Next base: position 2,460 of record JBGPVQ010000160.1, read on the forward strand.
TGCTCGAGCTCCTGGCCACCATCCTGGGCCAGGGGGAAAGCTCTCGAATCAACCGGACCGTGGTGCGAGACCGGAAACTCGCGGCGCAGATTCTCGCGTTCGCCAACCCCTTCGGACCGCGGCGAGGTCCGGGTGTCCTGCTCGCGCTCGGCATCGCCAATCAGGGCGTCGGGTCCGACTCGATCGCCGCCGGACTCTCCACCGAGTTCGAGCGCGTGGCCCGGGAGGGCGTCTCCGAGGCGGAGCTCACCAAGGCCAAGAACTCCTACCGGACCCAGCTCATCACCCAGCAGCAGCAGGCCCTCAACAAGGCCGAGGCGCTGCAGAGCGCCAGCCTCTTCCTGGGTGGGCCCGAGGCGGTGAATACCAACTGGCGGCGATATCTCTCGGTCACCACCGCCGATGTGAAGCGGGTCGCCGCCACCTATTTCCGTCCGGAGAACTCACTCATCATTCTCATCACGCCGGGGGCCGCACAATGAAGACGCTGGGTCGCTCGGGCGCTCAGGTGCTCCTGGCCCTCGCCGGGGCTGCTCCACTGGTGGCGCAAGCCTATCCGAAGACGCCCCCGCCGCCGGCCGCCCTGACGCCGGCGCCGTTCCCGCCCTTCCGGGAGACCGTCCTGCCGAACGGTCTCAAGCTGTTGGTCGTGGAGAGCCACAAGCAACCGGTGGTCTCGCTCTCGCTCTCGTTCGCGGCCGGTCAGGTGTCCGATCCGGCCGGGAAGGATGGCCTGGCCGAGATGGTCGCGGGGCTGCTCACCAAGGGCGCGGGGACTCGGACCGCCGAGCAGATCGCCGAGACGATCGAAGGGGCGGGAGGATCGTTCAGCGCCGGCGCGGGGGCCGATTTCTTCTCCATCAACTCGACCGTTCTCACCACCAGCCTCCCCCTCGCCTTCGAGCTGATGGGCGACGCAGTGCTCCGGCCGACGTTCCTCGACAAGGAGGTGGAGCTGCTCCGCACCCAGACGCTCTCGGGGCTGCAGGTGCAGCTGACCCAGCCGGACGCGCTCGCGGGTATCGCGTTCCGCCGGACGCTCTATGGGGAGCATCCCTACGCCCGGAGCAGCACTCCGGCTAGCGTGCGCGCCATCACTCGGGCCGATCTCGTCACCTTTCAGAAGAGCCGGCTGCGGCCCGGCGGGGCCTTGCTGGTCCTCGCGGGCGACGTCACGCTCGCCGACGCCCGCCGGCTCGCGCTCAAGGCCTTCCAAGGCTGGGTCGGGGCTCCGCCCCTACTGCCGGTCTTCAGAGCGCCGCCGATCCGCACCATGGCCGGAGTGGTACTGGTCCACCGCCCCGGATCGGTGCAGTCGAACATCCTCGTCGGCAACCTCACGTTCCCACCCACCGACCCAAGAATCTATGCCACGAGCGTGACCAACCAGGTGCTCGGCGGCGGCGCATCGTCGCGCCTGTTCATGATCCTCCGGGAACAGAAGAGCTGGACCTATGGCGCCTACTCCCGGTTCGCCCGGCGCAGGGGTCTGGGGTTCTTCGAGGCCAGCACGGAGGTCCGGACCGAGGTCACCGACTCGGCCCTCAGGGAGCTGCTGGGGCAACTCCGGCGCATCGGCGCCGAGCCGGTGCCGGCCACCGAGCTCGACGACGCGAAGGGGGCCCTCACCGGCAGCTATCCCCTCAGCATCGAGTCGGCCGACCAAGTGGCCAACGCGGTCGCCAACGCGCGCCTGTATGGGCTGCCGCAGGACTTCGTGCAGACCTACCGGGTTCGGCTGGGCGCGGTCACCGCTCCACAGGTGCAGGCCGCCGCCAAGGCCACCATTCTCCCCGGCACCGCGGCCATCATCGTGGTGGGAGACGGATCGAAGATTTACGAGCGGATCAAGTCGATCGCGCCGACCATCATCGTCGACCCGGAGGGAAAGCCGCTCACCCCCGCCGACCTCTCTCCCAAAGTCACGGCACTCGACCTCGATCTCGGCGCCCTGGTGGCGCGGCGCGACAGCTTCGCTATCAGCTTCAGCGACAAGCCGGTCGGGTGGCAACGCGGCGTCCTCGAAAAGACCACCGATGGCTACCGGTACGTCGAGGACACCCGGCTCGGCGGCTTCGTGACGCAGACCACCACGCTCGAAATGGATGCCACCGGGCGGATGAGGAGCGTCAAGCAATCGGGAAAGATTCAGGGACAGGACGCCAGCGTCGACGTGACCTACGGGGCCGGCCGCGCCAAGGGCACCGCGAAAACGCCGGATCCGAGGACCGGCCAGATGAAGAGCGTCACGCTCGACACCGCCTACTCCGAAGGGATGCTCGACGACAACGCGCTGCAGGCGTTGCTTCCCGCGCTCCACTGGAAACCCGGCGCCAAATGGACGATGAACGTCCTGAGCGCGGGCCAGGGTGAAATAAAGCCGTGGACCCTCGCCGTTTCCGCGACCGATACGATCGCGGTGGCCGGCAAGCCGACCGAGGCGTACCGCGCGGAGCTCACCGGCGGGCCGTCGCCCTTGACCTTCTGGGTCACCACCGCGGGACCGCACCTCCTGGTGAAGATCGCGGTCGCGGGACAGCCGTTGGAGTTCGTCCGCATTCCTTGAAGAGGAGAACGAAATGAGCTTGCGGTATTTGCTCCCGCTGCTGGGGAGCGTTGCGGTGGCCTGCGCTCGAGCCGGCGCCCAGTCGCCGGCTGCCCCCGCTACCACGCCCGCGACAGCGACGGCCGCGGCGCCCGCGCCGTTCACCGATACCTTGAGTTTCGACCGGCCCCAGTACGTCTCCACCTACAAACGGCGGCCGAACTCGCCGGTGCTGGTCCGCAACGCAACGATTCTCACCGCGGCCGGCCAGGAGTTGCCGAACGCCTCGATTCTCTTCCGGGACGGAAAGATTGTCGCGGTCGGGAGCAATGTGCCGGCGCCGGCCGACGCCGTGGTCGTGGACGGGACCGGCAAGTTCGTCACACCCGGGATCATCGACACTCACAGCCATCTCGGGGTGTACGCCGCACCCGGAACCCAGGCCGAGAGCGACGGCAACGAAGCCACCAATCCGGTGACCGCCGAAGTCTGGGCGGAGCACTCGATCTGGCCGCAGGACCCGCAGATTCCCCTGGCGATCGCCGGGGGGGTCACCGTCATGCAGGTGTTACCGGGCTCGGCGAATCTCATCGGCGGCCGCTCCGCGATCGTCCGTCTCGTCCCGGCGCGCACCGTTCAAGACATGAAGTACCCGGGCGCGCCCTACGGGGTGAAGATGGCCTGCGGCGAGAACCCCAAACGAGTGTATCAGAGCCGGGGACCGTCCACCCGCATGGGCAACATGGCGGGATACCGCGCGGCCTTTATCCAGGCCGAGGAGTACCGCCAACGCTGGGACAAGTGGCTCAAGGATCGCAAGGGCAATCCACCGGGACGGGATCTCAAGCTGGAGACCCTGGCCGGGGTGCTGCGCGGCGACATCCTGGTGCAGAATCACTGCTATCGCGCCGACGAGATGGCGCAGATGCTCGATTTGGCCAGGGAGTTCGGCTTCAAGATCCGCTCCTTCCACCACGCGATCGAGGCGTACAAGATCGCCGACCTCCTCGCCGCGAACGGGACGGCGGCGTCGGTCTGGTCGGACTGGGGCGGATTCAAGATGGAGGCGTTCGACGAGATTCTGGAGAACGCGGCCCTGATCACCCAGGCGGGCGCCCGTGCCGTCATCCACACCGACGACGCCAACGGGATCCAGCGGATGAACCAGGACATGGCCAAGGCGTACTTTGCCGGCGTGCGCGCCGGGATTTCCCTGACTCGGGACCAAGCGATTCGCTGGATTACCGCCAACCCGGCGTGGACGCTCGGCATCGATCGGTGGACCGGCACGCTGGAGGTCGGCAAGGCCGCCGACGTCGTGCTCTGGTCGGGCGACCCATTCTCGGTGTACACGAGGGCCGAAAAAGTGTGGAATGAAGGGTGGCTGGCATTCGATCGCCTCGATCCCAAACACCAATACAAGACGGATTTCAACATCGGGCAGACGGAGCCGGGAGTGGGAAGATGAGACAGATC
>JBGPVQ010000161.1:0-6476 GCA_041491785.1 Gemmatimonadota bacterium
CGGTGCCCCGATAGGCGAAGAAGGCCTGGATGACCCCATGGTAGCAGCCCGATTGGAACAACTCGTTACACTGCAGATACACCGCCCCGATATCCTTCCCGGGCTCCCACGCGCTGATTCCGATGACGTGGCTGTAGTCGTGACCATAGCGACGGATGTCGGCGTCATGCTGGCCGAGAAAATCCAGCGTCCCCATCGCGAGGCGGATCTTTCCCTGCTGGACCAGGGCGAGGAGGAACTCCTCGTAGCAGGCCTTCCTGCCCGCGGTGAGCAGCCTGCCGCAACGACGTTCCGCAATTGCGGCGATCCGGGCGGAGTCGGCGGCGGCGATGGCTGGGGCGAGGGTGGCGGGGAGTGCCGGGAGCGGGAGCCCGGGGAGTGCGGCACCCCGCAGAAACAGGAACGCCCCGGCGCCGATGACAATGGCGAGGACGACGGCGATTGTTAAGACGACCTTTCGAATCATGGGCGAAAAATAGCTCCGGATTGACGCCGCCGCGCCTCCTGTTAGTATTGACCCGCCGACGGCACCTCTCGAGGTCGGAGGCTCCTCCCTGCGCACTTCGCATCCGACATTGGTCGCTGCAAGCCGGGCCATCGCCGCGCAACGCGACGCGATGGTCGATCAGTGGGCCGCCTGGCTGGGCGACCGACTGACCGCCACCAGCGCGGTCCCTTCGGAAACGGTCAAACACGAAATGCGCCTTCTCATCGACATTTTCGCGTCGATGGTGGGGCCGCTCCGGCGGGAAACCAAACCAATCTGGCTTCGCGCCTCGGAGGAGTACGGCCGGCATGCCGCGGCGCGCGGACTGGCGGCGGGCGAAGTGGTGGAGGAGATGCAGTACCTCCGGGAGCTGCTGATTCGCTACCTGGCCCCGGCCATCGCCGCGCTCCGCCCCCGTCAGGGGATGGCGCTCCTCCTCCGGCTCAACCGGCTGGTCGATCGCGGTGTGGCGATGGCGGTGGTGGGCTATACCGACGCCATGGTCGCGAGCCTGCTGCCTGATTCGGGAGACGGGGAACCGGGACGCCGCACCCCCGACCCGGCGGAGCTCGCCCAGGCACTCGACCGGCTTCGGAGCGAGCTCAATCAGACCATCGCTTCCCCGAGCGTGGCGGGCGCGTCGACTTGAGGGGAGATGGCGTGCCGGCGGCCCGAAACGGTCCGGTGGTCGGGCTGCTCATCGCATGGCTGCTTCTGGCCCTCGCTGCGGGCGCCACGGGTCGGACCGGGCGGCTCATTCCTCCCATTCCGCAGCTGGTCCTGGCCGGGCTGACGATCGCTCTCATCGTACTCGAGCGGCGGGCCCAGTGGCTCCGCGTCTGGGTCGCGACCGTGAACATTCGCACTCTCGTGGCGCTGCACGTGACGCGCTTCGTGGGCATCGGCTTCCTCCTGCTGGGCCGGCGTGGGGAGCTCCCGGCGGCGTTCGCCACTCCCGCCGGCTGGGGGGACATCGCGGCCGCCACGCTCGCGGGCCTGCTCCTCATCGCCGGGGATCCCGCCAGCCCCAGGTGGCGAGGGTGGTTTCGGGTCTGGAACGGCCTCGGATTGCTCGATCTCGTCTTTGTGGTGGTAACCGCCGGCCGGCTCGCGCTGGCCGACCCGGGATCGATGGGCGGCCTGCTGCGGCTGCCGCTCTGCCTGCTGCCGACGTTCCTGGTCCCGGTGCTGCTGGCGAGTCACGTGTGGCTGTTTCGGAGGCTGTCTAACCCGCGCGTTGTCGCTGCTTGACGGTCCGGGAGCAACGCTTACTTCATCCTGGAGCCGGGCTACACCCAGGTCTATGAGGGGGGAGCGGAGCGGCTGACGATCACCGTCACGCGGGAGACGAGGGTCGTAGATGGTGTGACAACCCGGGTGGTGGAAGAACGGGAAACCAGAGCCGGCCAACTGGTGGAAGTTTCCCGGAATTTCTTCGCGATCGGGAAGCGGACCCACGACGTCTACGACTTCGGCGAGGCGGTCGACCTGTATCGAGATGGTCGGATCGTGAGTCATGATGGCTCCTGGCTCGCGGGCGTCGACTCGGCACGCTTCGGGCTAATGATGCCGGGTCAGCCCCGTCGCGGGGAGCGGCACTATCAGGAGCTCGCGCCCGCCGTGGCGCTGGATCGAGCCGAGGTCGTCGGGGTGAGTGAAGCGGTGACCACTCCCGCGGGACGATTCCAGAATTGCCTCAAGGTGAAGGATACCACGCCGCTCGAACCCGGGGCCAACGAGTACAAGTACTTCGCGCCCGGCGTCGGCCTGGTGCAGGATGGGAACCTGAAGCTGGTCCGACATGGGCCGCGCCCCACCGCAGAGCCTCACCGCATAATTCCACGCCACTCGGCGGCAAACCGATAGCCGCAGCCACCCGGAGCATCGCGAAGATGCACCCGCGATGCTGTCCGGCGACCTGTTCCGCTCGATCCACCGGCTGGAGGACCTCCCTCGACTTGCCGAGGCGCTCGGCTACTCGCCGGTGTGGCGGGAGCTGCCGAGCGGGAGCGTCGGCGGCGCCGACGTGGCTGCCGTGGCGGCGCAGCAGGGAGACTTCGAATGGTACGGTGTGGCGGGCGCCGCGGAGGGAACCGTGCGCCGCGCCGCGCGGGAACTCGCGGCGCAGGGGCTGCCCGCGGCCCTGCTCGCGCTGGATGAGGGCGGCCGCCGGCTGATCGTTGCCGCCGGCAACGCACCGCCGCTGGTCTTCGCGCTCGACGCCCCCGATGCGCTCGACCTCGCCCGGCTGGGCCGCTGCGCCGCGCGGCCGGAGGAGAGCGCGCTCGCCACCGGCTTCCGGATCGCGGAGGCACTCGCCGGGCGCGGCGTGGACGAGCGGTTCTTCGGCGGGTTCCGGCGCGCCCTGGCCAACGGGATGGCCGCGCTGCCAGCCCGCATCCCGGTCGCGGACCGGCACGCGCTCGTCCTCCTGCAACTCACCCGAATCCTCTTTCTCTATTTCGTCGAAGCCAAGGGTTGGCTGGCGGGGCGGCCGCGGTTCCTCCGGGAGGAAGTGGACCGCTGCCTTGCCGCGCGGCGCTCCCTCCAGCGCGACCTGCTGCACCCCCTCTTCTTCGGCACACTCAATCGGCCGGTGACGGAGCGCCGCCGGCTGGCCCGGCGATTCGGTGCCGTGCCGTTCCTGAACGGAGGCCTGTTCGAGCCGCATCTTCTCGAACGCCGGTGGGGGGCATCGCTTCCAACTCCTATCTTGCGGGACACCTTCGACGATCTCTTCGAGCGGTTCCACTTCACCCTCTCGGCTCCCTCGGGCGAAGCCATCGCGCCGGACATGCTCGGTCGGGTGTTCGAGGGGGTGATGGAGCCAGGGGAGCGACACGCCACCGGGAGCTACTACACACCCGCCGCGCTGGTCGACGCCGTCTTGCACGATGCGCTCGCGGCGTGGCTAGGTGAGCGCATCGGCACTGGCTGGCCCGAAGCGCGGCGCCGGCTGGACGATCCCGATCGGGAAACTCGCCGCGCGCTGGACGGCATCCGACTCCTGGATCCCGCCGTGGGCAGCGGTGCGTTTCTTCTGGGGGCGCTCCGGCTGATCACCGGCGGCGCGCCCGGCCCGGGCGCGCAGCGGAGCGCTCGGCTCCGAAAGACCCTGAGTACCAACCTGTTCGGTGTGGACCGGAACGCGGCCGCGGTGCGTTTGGCGGAGCTGCGCCTCTGGCTCGAGGTGGTGGCGGCGGACCCGAGCGATCGACCGGAATCGGTGGTTCCACTTCCCAATCTCGACGCACTGGTGCGCCAGGGCGACAGCCTGGTGGATCCGGTGGCGGGGCTCCCGATCCGGCCGCCCCGGACCGGCCGGGCCGCACTGGTGGCCCGGTTGCGCGCGGCGATGGTGAAAGCGGCCGGTCCCGGCAAGCGCGCTGCGGTCGCGGCGCTGGCCCATGCCGAGCGCGTCATCGCGACGGAGGGGCTCGAGAGCGCTCTGCAGTCGGTGGACGCCGAAATCGGAGAGTTGCTCGACGTGGCCCGGAGCCCGACCCTCTTCGGGGAGGAGCGGGGGCTCACCCCGCCGGAACGGACGCGCCTGGCCTCGCTCCATGAGGCCCGGCTCACCGCTCGCCAACGGCTCAAGCTGATCGAACGCACCGGGGAGCTGCCCTGGTTCCACTACCCAACCCACTTCGCGGACGTCTTCGCCAAAGGCGGATTCGACCTGGTGGTGGGAAACCCTCCCTGGGTGCGCGCCGAAGCGCTGGAACCGGACACGCGGTGCTATCTCGCGGAACGGTACGGCTGGTTCCGCGGAATCCGCTCCGGTGCCCGCGGCTACGTGCATCAACCCGACCTGGCCGTCGTGTTTCTCGAGCGGGCCCTGGAGCTGCTGGCTCCTCGCGGCGTAGTAGCGTTTCTGGCGCCGGCCAAGCTCGCCACGACGGGATACGCCGCCACGGCGCGGGAAGAGCTGGCGCGTCGGACGACCATTGCTGTCGCGGCGGATCTCCGCCATGACGCCCGTGCCGGTTTCGACGCCACCGTCTACCCGATGGCGTTGATCGCCACGCTGGCCCCCCCGCCGGATGGCCATCGCATCCGGCTGGCGCTGGGTGCCGCGGAGGGCGTCGTACCGCAGCGGGGGCTGGGGGGGGAATCGTGGGCGCTCCTCTCCGCGCCGGCGCGAGAGGCGCTGGAGCGGGTGCGCCGGAGATTCCCCCCGCTCGGGGCGCGGTTCACTTGTCACCTCGGAGTCAAGACGGGACTCAATCGGGCCTTTCTCGATCCGCCGGACGAAGTCGAGCGCGAGCTGGTGCGCTGGGCAGTACGCGGGCGCGACGTCCGCGCATTCGCGGTGCGGCGGGCGCGACGGATGCTCTGGCCCTGCGATGCCGCCGGCGCACCGCTCGAGCGACTTCCGCCGGCCGCGGCGCGGCATCTCGCCGCACACGAACGCGCCCTTCGCCGGCGCGCGGACCACTGGGGCACCCGGCCGTGGGTCCTCTTCCGTACCGGACCGGCATCGGCCGCTCACCGGGTGATCTGGGCCGACGTGGCCCGGCGGCTCGAGGCGGCACCGCTCACCGGCAAGTCCGGATCGGAAACGATTCCGCTCAATAGCTGCTACGTGCTTCCTACCCGCAATGCGGCCACCGCCCTCAGGCTATCGGCCTGGCTCAACTCGACCTGGTCCCGCGCGGTGGCCCGGTCGGCCGCGGATCCCGCCTCAGGCGGCTTCGCGCGGTTCAACGCCCGGGTCGTCGCGACGATTCCCTGCCCGGCCGATGCGCTGCATGACACGGCGCTGCTGGAGCTGGCTCATCGCGGCGTGGAAGGCCGCCTGGTACAGGAGGATCTCGATGACTGTTGCGCCGCACTGCTCGAGCTCGGCCCTGCCGAGCGTACCGGGCTGGCGGAGGTGGATCGCACCGGCGCCGAGCCTCGTTGCTGAATCGCTCGCGCAGTTGCACGACCCGCTCGCCGCGTGGCTCCGACCCGGCCCCGCCGCGCCGCCCGAGGCGGTTGCGGCAGCACTGGCGCGGGCGCTCCTCCCGCCGGTGGCCGAGGATGCCCCGCCGGCATGGCTCCGCTCGGACCAGCAGCTGTCCTTCGGTCGCGCGCTCAGCGCGGTGCGCCGCCACGGCGGGGCGCTGCTAGCGGATGGGGTGGGCACCGGAAAGACCTGGATCGGTTTGGCCGTGGCGGGGGCGGTAGATCCGGGTCGGCCGATCCACGCGCTGGTGCCGGCGGCGCTCATGCCACAGTGGCGAGAGGCGGGTCGGCGCATCGGCTGCGAAGTCCTGATCCATTCCCACGAAACGCTGAGCCGGGGACGCGCGCCGCGGTCGGGCCCCGGCCCGGTGGTGATTGACGAGAGTCATCGATTCCGTACCCCGACCACCCGGCGGTACGAGACGCTGGCGCCATGGTGCGTCGGGAGGCGGGGGCTGTTGCTCTCCGCGACACCGGCGGTGAACCGTCTTGAGGATGTGGTGCATCAGCTCCGGCTGTTCGTGCGGGACGACGCGCTGGCCTGGAGCGGCGTGGCGTCACTCCTGGCGAGGGCCCGTGAGGGCGCGGGAGGCCCCTTCGCGCGCCTGGTGGTGACGGGAGAGGATCGCTCGGCGCAACTGCCGGTGCGGGTGGAACAGGACATCGCGCCCCGCGAATGGGCAGGCTCCCCGTTCGAGCGGCTGCGGCGGGGAACTATCGCACTCAGGCTCGCGGGGGACCCGAGCGTCGCCGGGCTCCTCCGCATGAGCCTCTTGCTTGCCCTCGCGTCGAGTCCGGCGGCACTGGCAGCGGCGCTCTCCCGATACGCCGGGTTACTCCGCCACGCGGAAGACGCCCTCGCTTCGGGGCGGACGATTTCACGGGAGGCCATCCGACGGATGGCCGGACGTGATCGGGATCAGCTGGTACTCTGGGCTCTGGTGAGGGACGCCGGCAGCAACCCTGACCTCGCCACGGAGGACCTGGCGCAGGTGCGCGAGCTCACCATCGCGGCGAGAGCGTGGAGTGCAACACCGGA
>JBGPVQ010000162.1:0-6466 GCA_041491785.1 Gemmatimonadota bacterium
CCCTGCTTGCGGCGCCGCTCGGCGCCCAGCAACCCGCAGCACTTCCGCCCGGGCTCGAGGAGTACGTGGCGCAGGTGATGAAGACCTTCGAAGTGCCTGGCATTTCTCTCGCGATCGTCAAGGATGGGAAGGTCCTCCTGGCCAGGGGCTACGGGGTGCGGAAGCTCGGTGAAGCAGCCCCGGTGGACCCGCGCACCCGGTTCGGAATCGCCTCCAACACCAAGGCCTTCACCGCGACCGCGCTCGGCATCCTGGTCGAGGACGGCAAGGTCGCCTGGGACGCGCCGGTCATCCGCTACCTCCCCTCGTTCGCAATGTACGACCCGTTCGTGACCCGGGAGCTCACCGTCCGCGATCTCCTGGTGCATCGGAGCGGCCTCGGCCTCGGCGCGGGGGATCTGCTCTGGTGGCCCACCTCGACCTACGACCGGAAGGAAGTCGCCCAACGGCTCCGCTACATCAAGCCGGCCACCTCATTCCGGAGTGCCTACGCCTACGACAACGTCCTCTATCTGGTGGCGGGGGAATTGATCGAGACGGTGAGCGGCAAGAGCTGGGAGGAGTTCGTACGGTCCCGCATTCTGGCCAAGGTGGGGATGAGCTCGAGCGACGTGCATCACTCGGGCGCCGCGGCGGGCGGCAACGTCGCGACGACTCACGCGCGCATCGAGGGCACCGTCCGGCCGATCGCTCCCTTAACCAGCGACAACACCAACCCCGCGGGCGGGATCATGTCGGGTGCCGAGGACATGGCCAAGTGGGTGATGGTGCAGCTGGACTCGGGGCGCACCGCGGACGGATCCCGACTGTTCACGCCGGCTACCACGCGGCAGCTCTGGACCATCGTGACCCCGGTCCCGATCGGGGACCCGCCGCCGGCGCTCGCCGCAATTCGCGCCAACTTCAACGGATACGCACTGGGCTTCGGCGTGCGGGACTACCGGGGCCGCAAGATGGTGACCCACACGGGGGGCCTGCCCGGGTACGTCTCCCGGGTTACGATGCTGCCGGAGCTCCGCCTCGGAGTCGTGGTGCTGACCAATCAGGAGTCAGGTAACGCCTTCACCGTCCTTACCAATTACATCCTGGATCACTACCTCGGCGCGCCGGCCATCGACTACCTCAGGATCGCGAAGCGCGGCGAGGAGGCCCAGGCCGCGCGGCTGGCGGCGGCGCAAGAGGCACGATCGGCCGGGCGCGACGCCGCCTCGAAGCCATCACTGCCGGTCGAGCGGTATGCCGGGACCTACCGGGATGCGTGGTATGGTGACGTGACCATCACGCTCGAAGGCGGTGGCCTGGTCATGCGCTTCGGGCACACCCCTTCGCTCACCGGCGACCTGGAGCACTGGCAGCACGATACGTTCATCGTCCGCTGGCGCGATCGCGAGCTCCGCGCCGATGCCTACGTCACCTTCGCGCTCAACCCCGACGGCAGCATTGATCAGGTGAAGATGGCCGCGGTGTCCGGCGAAACCGACTTCAGCTTCGATTTCCAGGATCTCCTGCTCACCCCGGTGGCCAAGGCTCCTCCGCCCTGAGCCGTGGGTCCACTTTCGCGCCCGCGGACGGGGCTCCCTAGGCCGCCGGCTCCACCACTACCGCCGTCCCGTAGCACAGCACCTCCGTCACCCCCTGCATGATCTCGTTGGCATCGTACCGGATGCCGACGATGGCATTGCCGCCGGTCTGCTCGGCGTGCTCGATCATCAGCTCGAATGCCTCCTGGCGGGACTTCTCGCAGAGCGACACGAAGTTGGTGATCCGGCCGCCGAACATGGTCTGAAAGCCGGCGCCGATGAAGCCGATGAGCGATCGGGATCGCACCGTGATACCCATCACGACGCCCAGGGTCTGGACGATGCGATATCCCTCCAGCACAAACGTCGTGGTGGTCATGTGGTGGAGGATCTTGGAACTCTCGTAGCGGACGGGGGCAGACACGGGACCTCCGATTGGGAAACGGGCCGGCCCCGAAGATAACGCCTTCCGCCTAGTCGCTCTTGAGGGCCTCCAGGGGGTCGACTCGGGTGGCGCGCCGGGCTGGAATCAGGCACGCGATGATCGCGGCCACCAGCAGCGTGACGGCGACGATGGTGAATACCAGCGGATCCCGGGGCGAGGTCTCGAAGAGCAATGGCGCCAGGAAGCGGCCGCCAGCCAACGCCACCCCGACACCCAGCACCATCCCGGCGGCCACGACCCGGACGCCGCTGCCGAGCACCGATCCGACGATCCGCCGCGAGGAGGCGCCCAGCGCGGTGCGAATGCCGAATTCGTGGGTGCGCTGCACCACCGTGTAGGACATCACGCTGTAGAGCCCGAGCGCCGCCACCAGGAGCGCCAGGCCGCCGAACAGACCGAACATCACCGCGCCCATCCGCCAGGGCTGAATCTCGGGATCCATCATCGACTGGAAGGTGCGAATATTCGCATAGGGCAGATTGGGCGCCATTCCCTGGAGCAGGTTGCGAATTTCCGGGATGATCGCCCCCGGCCGGGCGGTGGTGCGCAGGAACAGCATGCGGTCCGGATTCAGGCCGCGCCGCAACGATTGCTCCAGCGGCACGTAGTACATGGCCGCGGGCCGCTCCTGGATCTCGTTGACGCGGGCGGTCGCCACCACGCCGATGATCTGCGCGCAGGGCACGCTGTCGTCTCCAACCTTCACGCACCGGCCCAGTGGATCGCGCTTGGGCCAGAAGAAGTCGGCCAGCCGCTGATTGATGACCATGACCTGCGCGGCGCCGGCCCGATCCTCAGCGCCGAACCCCCGGCCGCGTACCAGGCGCATTCCCAGCGTCGCGAAATACTCCGGGGTCACGCCGTTGTAGTAGGGCCCACCGGTGGGCAGCCGGGGCGTCGAGTCGCGGTCGGTCAAACGGAACCGGGTGCTGTTCATCGTCCAGAACGGGCTGTTGAGGCCGAGACTCGCTCGCTCAATGCCGGGCATCCGCCGGAAGCGCTCGAGGGCCTGGGCGTAGAACTCGAACCGGGCCGGTTTGGTGTACCCCGCGAGATCGAGATCGATGTCGGCAACCACGAGGTTTTTCGGGTTGTAGCCGATGTCGGTATTCACCACCCGCCAGAGACTGCGGACGAAGAGCCCGGCCCCGATGAGGAGCACGAGGGAGAGCGTCGTCTGCGCGATGAGGAGGCCGCTGCGCAGCCGCGAGCGCGGCGAGGCGGCGTCCGCGGCGCCGCTCCGGAGCGCCGAGGTGAGCGCCGGCCGGCTGGCCTGGATGGCCGGGGCCACGCCGGTGAGCAGTCCGGTAAGCAGGGTGGCCCCCACCGCTACTCCCACCACCCGCCAGTCGAGCGGGCCATCGACCCAGCTCACGTCGGGAAGCAGCGTGGCGCGGAGCAGCGCTCCACCCCATCGGGCGATGAGGATCGACACCGCACCCCCGCCCACCGCCAGGAGAAGGCTCTCCACCACGAGTTGGCGGACCAGACGGCCTCGGCCGACTCCCAGCGCCAGACGGACCGCGATCTCGCGCCGCCGGCCCGCCGCCCGCGCGAGAAGCAGGTTAGCCACGTTGGCGCACACCACCAGCAAGACGGCGAGCGCCACGCTGGCGAGCCAGAGCGCCACCCGTTCCCGCGCGTGCGGCACCGCCCCGCGTTCGAAGCCCTGCAAGGGGACCAGCGCGGTCTTGGCGTTGTGATCGACGTCGCGCACCGTGGCCACCGCGGCGCGCTGGATCCGGCCCGCCTCATCCGAGGCCTGGGCGCGAGTGACCCCCGGTTTGAGGCGCGCCAGGACGTGGATCCACTGCCAGTTGTAGGTGGTCCGCCATTCCCCGCTCTTGCCGACCAGGTCAGGGGCGGCGGCATGGAACGGCAACCAGGCGTCCACCGCCTCGAGATCGACGCCGTTGAACCCCTTGGGCATGACACCAATCACGGTGTAGGACTGGCTGCCGAGGAACACCTCGCGGCCCAGCACGCTCCGGTCTCCGCCGAAGCTGCTCTGCCAGAATCGCCAGCTCAGAACCGCAAGCGGGAGCCCGGCGCCCGGCTGGTCCTCGCCCTCAGCATAGAAGCGGCCCAGCAGCGGCCTGGCGCCCAGTAGCCGGAAGTAGGAGGCGGTCGCCAGGACCACCCGTGCCTTCCCGGCCCGGATCCCGCGCCCCATCGGCATGGCGGGCTGGGTGGCATACGCCGCCATCGCGGAGAAGTAGGAGGCGTGATCCCGCTGGTCGGTGTAGGTGAGCCACGCCATACTCTCGTTGGTCCAGGAACCCATGCCCGGCTCCGACTCGCTCAGCTGGAGCCGGACCACCCGATCGGCCTCGACAACTTGGGCCGGCGGCTTGAGGAGGAGGCGGTCCAGCAGCCCGAACATCGTGGCGTTGGCCCCGATGCCCAGCCCCAGCGTCAGCACCACCACGGAGGCGAACCCCGGCTGGCGCCGGAAGCCGCGCAGAGCGTATCCGATGTCCTGGAACAAGTCCTCGAGCCGGCTCACCCGTCGCTCCTTTTGTCTGAGCCCTCGATCGATGCGCGCCAGCTGCGCGCGGGTGCGCCCCAGGTCGCCGAACCGGCGGTGCGCCTCAGCGGCCGCAGCACCGGGGGCCATTCCGCGGGCGACCAGCGCGTCGGTTTCCGCCTGCAGATGGAACTCGAGCTCGGAGTCGATCTCTTGTTCCACCGGAGCGCGCCGGCCGACCAGCCGGAATAGGCGCCGCAGCCCGGGAAGCGGCACCGCTACCTCGCGGCCGCGGCGTGGCCGGCGCGGAGCACCTTGAACACCGCCCCGGCGTACCGCGACCAGCGCGCCGCTTCCTGGCGGAGCTCCCTCCGCCCGGCGTCGGTCAGCTCGTAGTACTTGGCCTTGCGATTGTTATCGGAGAGCCCCCACTCCGCCTCGACCAGCCCCCGCTTCTCGAGCCGATGGAGCGCGGTGTAGAGCGCTCCATCCTCGATGTTGAGGTCGTCCTCGGTGGTGGTGCGGATCCAGCTGGCGACTGCATGACCGTGCCGCTGGCCCCAGGAAAGGGCCTTGAGCACGAGGACATCGAGGGTACCCTGCAGAAGGTCGAGTTCGGCGCGCGGCATCGGTTCCCCTGAATCGTTCCACTGAAACATTCAGGGGAGAGCCGGATCTGTCAAGCCCGGTGACCTATTCCGCCCGGAGGGCCACGATCGGATCTACCCGCGTCGCGCGCCGCGCCGGGATCCACGTGGCCACCAGCGCTACCCCCACCAACCCCGCCGCGACGACCGAAAACACCATCGGATCCGCGGCGTTGGTCTGGAAGAGGGTCTTCTGAATGAGCTGGCTCGCCACCAGCCGGGCCAGGGCGAACGCTCCGGCGAGTCCGATCCCGACTCCGGCCCCGGCCAGCACCAGACCCTGGTTCAGCACCAGACGCAGCACCCTTCCGGTTTCGGCGCCGAGGGCGAGACGGATGCCGAGCTCGCGGGTCTGCTGCGCCACCGTATAGGACATGACCCCGTAGATCCCGACTGCGGCGAGGGTCGCCGCCACGGCGGCGAACAGCCCCAGCAGGAGCGAGAGGAACCTCGGCTGCGACGACGAGCCGGAGACCCGCTCCTCCATCGATTTCACGTCGTAGATCGGCTGCTGCGGATCGATCGCGAGGATCAGACGCCGCACCGCCGGCACCAGCGCGAGGGGATCACCCCGCGAGCGGATGGCCAGCCCGAGCTGGGTAAAGGGCGCCTGGGCGAATGGCTGGTACATCTGGGTATGCTCGTCGTCCTTGGGACTGTTCTGCATCACATGGCCGACCACCCCCACCACTTCCAGCCAGTCGGGATCGTTGTTGCGCCCGCCGTAGCCGACCCGCTTGCCGAGGGGATCCTGGCCCGGCCAGTACTTCCGGGCCAGCACCTCATCCACCACCACGACCCGGCGCGCCCCGGCGACATCGGTCTCGTCGATGGCGCGGCCCTTCTGTACCGGGATCCCCATCGCCTCGAAATAGCCGGGCGTAACGGTTCGGAAGTCCCCCCAGGGTCCGTTGGCATGGGCGGGCGCTTGGTATCCTTCGACGTTGAAGCTGCGGGTCCAGTTGTTGTTCGACATCGGCAGCGCGACGTTGCCGCCCACCGCCGCCACCCCGGGCAGCCCCGCGATCGTGTGCCGCAGCTGATCGAAGAAGGCCACCTGCTGTTCCTTGGTCCCGTACTTGGCGTCGGGCAGCGAGACCCCCAGCGTCAGCACGCCGCCGGCCTTGAATCCCGGATCCACCGAGATCCAGCGCCGGAAGCTCTTGATCATCAGCCCCGCGCCGATCAGGAGCACGATCGCCAGCGCCACCTCCGATATCACCAGGGCAGCGCGAAGCCCGCCGCTCGCGTGGGAGCTGCGCACGCCGTCTTTGAGCACGCCATGCAGCGCCGGCCGCGCCGCCTGCAGCGCCGGAGCTAGGCCGAAGAGCAGCCCCAGGAGCACCGTGATGCCGCCGGTGAATGCCAGCACCGTGCCGTCGATTCC
>JBGPVQ010000163.1:0-6456 GCA_041491785.1 Gemmatimonadota bacterium
ATCCTGAGTGAAGCCTACTCGCATGCCGATTTCCGCACCCGGATCGACGCCACCTACAACTTCGTGCTGGAAATCCTCCGGCTGGCCGCCCAAGAGCGGTCCGCCATCAAATCCCTGGTGCTGCAGGCAACCCGTCAGCGCCCGGATTCGGTGGCGCTCCGCTCCACCTTCGCGGAGCCGGTACAGATGGACGTCATCGCGGAGGTCACCGAGCGCGCCGGAGAAGGGAACGGCTCCTTCGCGCGGCGGCGCCAGACCGGCGTGTTCAAGACGATCCGGATGCCGGTGTACGATCGTTTCGCCGCCACCCGGAGGGAGGCGATTCCCGTGGCCTATCTCCTGCCGCCGCAGCACGCCCAGATCGCGGAGCTGCTCAGGGCGCAGGGCGTGGAGGTGCGGCGGATCGGCGCCTCATGGCAGGGGGCCGCGGAGGGATTCCGGGTGGACAGCCTGGTGGTGGAGCCGCTCTTCGAAGGGCATCGCACCGTGCGGGTCGAAGGCGGGTGGCATGCGCGGGACGCAGTGGTGACTCCGGGGTGGTTCCTGGTCAGCACCGATCAGCGTCTGGGGGTGTTTGCCGCCTACGTGCTCGAGCCCGCCTCGGAGGACGGCCTCGCGACCTGGAATTTCTTCGATCGTGATCTCCGGCGAGGTCAGGACGCCCCGATACTCCGGATCCGGACCCCGGTTGCGACCCCCGCGGAGTTGCTTCCCTAGGGAACCCGCTCAGGGAGCCGGTGGCGCCGGATCGTAGACCCGGCGTGCCGCGATGGCGCGCTGCATTCGCGGGGTCTTGAAGTGAAACTGGACGACCAGCTGCCCGGTCTTCTGGTCCAATGAGAAGGCCTCCTCAATCTCTCCGCCGCGGTCCAGTTTCCGGGTCGTGACCAGCTTGTCCCCCTTCCACTTGGTTTCCACCTCGGCGGGCCCGCCCTGGCCCAGCTCCTCCCGCATCTTTCCCTGATCGGGGAGGAGTTCCCGTTCCCAGCCCGCGTCATCCTTCACCGTGATCATCGAATCGGTCTGCACAATTTCGAACCGCTGCTTGGGGCGCAGCACCTCGGTCAGGCCGCGATCGCCGCCGCCCGGCCCGGGCATGGGGAATCCCTCGACCACGTCCTCGGGGGGCTGCTCCCCACGCCCCCCCCCTCTCCCGGGCCCTCGCCCCCCCGGGGAGCCGCCGCCATAGCCGCGCCCGAATTGCTGGCGCTCACTGTCGCTCTTCTCGAGGTTCAGCAACCAGGTTCCCTGCAGGCGGGCATGCCGATCCTCGACGCCCCGAACCGGCGAGTGGACCGGGGTGAGCAGCACGAGGAATACCGGTGCCAGTCGGAGCGAATTCGTGGAGAAAGACATGCGTCACAGTCTGCTGGAGGAGTCGGTAAGAGGACGCCAGGCGCTCGGGCTCCTTGCACGCCCGCCGCCGAAAAGTAGCTTCCTTCGCACCAATGCCACCATTCGCCCGCCGCCGCTTCTTGCTCGGATTGGCCGGACTGATGCCGTTGCCCTTCCTGGCGCGGCGTTTCCACGCGGCGGCGGTCGCCGCGCTCGACCCGGCCCGGCTCCGCGCCCTGGCGGTCGCGGTGCTGCCGTCGGAGCTGGGACCGCTGGGGGTGGAGCGAGTGGTCGCCGGCTTCGAGCGCTGGCTAGCGGGATATCGCGAGGGCGCCGAGCTCCTCCACGGCTACGGCACCGGAGAGATCCGGCGGGCCGGCGCCAGCCCGGCGCTCCGCTGGTCCGCTCAGCTCGAGCGCCTCAATGTTGCGGCGCGGAATTCCTTCCGCAGGAGCTTTACCGACCTGGCGACCGAGCCGCGGCAAGCCTTGGTGCGGGAGGCGCTCGCCGGGGAGCGCCTCGGCGGCCTGCCGCAGGTGGATCGCGCACCGCACCTGGCCCTCGGACTCCTCGCCTTCTTCTATCAGTCTCCCGAGGCCGCGGACCTCTGCTACGGCGTCGCCATCGGCCGGAATTCCTGCCGCTCGCTCGCCACCTCGCGGCAGGCGCCACTCCCGCTTGGCCGGATTGGTTGATCCGATGCCGCGCCGCGTCGTCGAGAGCGACATCTGCATCATCGGCTCCGGCATCAGCGCCGCGATGGTCGCGGAAAAGATCGCGGAGGAGCGGCAGGCGTCGGTCGTGGTGGTGGAGGCGGGGGACGAAACCGACCGGCTGGCCGACCGCACCATGCTGCGCCGCCGGTTCCTCCAGTACGGCGAGAGCCCCTGGCGCAACGATCACCTCGACGGCTACGACGTGGTGGGGATCCAATCGCGCTCGATGCAGGTCGGCGGCTTGGCCATGCACTGGGGCGGCGTGACGCCGCGCTTCAGTCCCGAAGACTTCAAAGTCCGCTCGCTCTACGGAGTCGGGCATGACTGGCCCATTTCCTACGACGACCTCGATCCCTGGTACCAGGAGGCCGAGGTCCGGCTCGGCGTCGCGGGTGAACAGGGGCCGGTCGAGCTCGACCCGCGGGGCCGTCCCTTTCCCCAGGCGCCGCTGCCGCTCACCTACAACCTCGAGCTCCTCCGCGAATGGGCCGCGAAGGCGGGCATTGCGATGTGGAGCCAGCCATCGGCGAAAAACTCTGCCCCCTACCGTGGCCGCCCGGCCTGCTGCCGCAACGACACCTGCTTCCCGGTTTGCCCGATCGGCGCCAAGTACTCGCCTGACTTCACCTGGAACGCACTCCGCGGAGCCGGCCGGGTCCGCCTGATTCCCCGCACGGTGGTGCGCCGGCTGGTGCTCGAGGCGTCGAGCGCCCGGGTGAGCCATGCGCTGGCGGCAACTCGGGACGGCGGCGCCGAGGTCGAGTTCCGCGCCAGGACCTTCGTGGTGGCGGGCGGGTACGTCTGGAGCAGCCACCTGCTGCTGCTCTCCGCCGGAGGAGGCTTTCCTGGGGGCCTGGCCAACCGCTCGGGGCTGGTGGGCAGGTATCTCACCGGCCATCGCAACGTGAATGGGTACGTGAGCGTGCCGATCCGCCTCTACCCCGGGATGAATGAGCAGCACAGCCTGGTGACCAAGAAGTTCATGCGGGTTCCCCGGTCCGATCGGTACCTGCGCCACGATCTCCGGGTCTGGGAATCGTCGGTCGGGCGGGAGGCGCGGCTGGCCGACGGACAGGGACGGGTTCTCCTGGGAGACGAGCTCCTGGCCGACTGGCGCCGCCGTACCGCCACCGGCACTGCGCGAGTGCGGGCCTACTACGATGTGATCCCCGACCGGGAGAGCGCGCTCACCCTCGACGGAGGGAGGAAAACCCCATGGGGTGATCCGCTGCCCAAGCTCGACTTCCGCGACGCGCCGGAGTCGGCCGCGCTCCGGGCTTGGACCGAGGAGCGGATCCGCGGACTCTTTTCCGAGATGGCCGGGGCGGGCGGCGGGACGCTGCTCTCGACTCGAAGCGATAGCTTCCAGGATCACCCCGGGGGTGGGTGCCGCATGGGCGACGATCCCGCCCAGAGCGTCACCGATTCATGGGGCCGCACCCACGACCACGAGAATCTCTTCGTGGTGGGCGCACCGACCAGCGTCTCGGGCGGTTGCGCCAACGGAACCCTGACGTTCTGCGCGCTGTCGCTCCGGTCGGCGGCGGAAATTGGGAAAGCATTTCCCGGGAAATCTCCATGAATCGTCTCGTGGTCGCCGCACTGCTCGCCGCGCTTCCCCTCGTGGCCCGCGCCCAGGACCGCCCGGTCACCATTCGCGCCGCGAAGCTGCTGGACGGCAGGGGGGCCGTGGTGGTGAACCCCCTGGTTACGGTCGTGGGCCAACGGATCACCCGAGTGGAGCGTGCGGCACCGGGCCGCCGGGCCACCTTTGATTTGGGCGGACTGACCCTCCTCCCGGGGCTGATCGACGCCCACGACCACCTGGCCTGGCACTTCAACGCCCAGGGCCGGCTGCACACGGGAGATGACGGCGAGACCCCCGCCCAGAGCGCCCTCGCGGTGGTTGCCGAGGCGCGCGCCACCCTCTCGGCGGGGTTCACCACGGTGCAGGAGCTCGGCTCCGCCGAGGACCGGGAGCTTCGGGATGCGATAGCGCTGGGACGGGTTGCCGGACCGCGCATGCTGACGTCCCTCGAGCCGATCACCGACCCGCGGCTTTCGCCGGATCAGCTCCGCCAGCTGGTGCGGGACCGGAAGGCGGCTGGCGCCGACCTCATCAAGATCTTCGCGTCCCGGAGCATCCGCGAAGGCGGCGTGCAAACCCTCTCCGACCAGCAGCTGGATGCCGTCTGCGCTGAAGCCAAGGCCCAGGGTCTTCGCTCGGTGGTGCACGCGCACAGCGCGGAGAGCATGCGCGCCGCGGCCCTGGCGGGATGCACCCAGATCGAGCACGGCGTATTCGCCACGACGGAAGTGCTCAAGCTGCTCGCCGACCGCGGCGTCTATTTCGACCCCCAGTGTTCGCTGGTGTTCCGGAACTACCTGGACAACCGGCCCAAGTTCGAGGGGATCGGGAACTACAACGCCGAAGGCTTCGCCTCGATGGAGCGGGCCATCCCGCTCGCCCGGGCGGCTTTCCGCCTGGCCCTCGCGACGCCGGGCCTCCAGGTGGTGTACGGCACCGACGCGGTGGCCGGCGCGCACGGACGGAACGCCGAGGACCTGGTCTGCAGAGTGCGCGAGGGCGGGCAGCGCCCGATGGACGCGATCGTCTCCGCCACCTCCCTCAACGCCAAGGCCCTCGGCCTGGGGGATCGCCTCGGGTCGGTCGCCGTGGGGTTCACCGCGGATCTGATCGCGGTCGAGGGCGATCCCTCGGCCGATATCACCGCGCTCCAGCGGGTTCGCTTCGTCATGAAGGGCGGCGTGGTCCAACGCTACGACGGGCCGGATGGCGGGGGAGCCACGCTCGGCGAGTGGCCGAGCTACGGGGGCGACCCCGGCGCTACCAAATACTCGGCGCTCGCCGGTATTGATCGCGATAACGTCCGCCTGCTCAATAAGGCGTGGGAGTGGCGCACCGGAGAGAGCGCCGACTCCGCCACCGGGGCGCACCCCGGGCTGTTCGAGGCGACGCCGCTCATGCTCGGCGACACCCTCTATCTCCCCACCTCGTACAACGCGGTCGTGGCACTCGACGCCTCGACCGGACGAGAGATCTGGCGCTACGACCCGCGCGCCTACGCTGCCGGCCAACCCCCCAACGGGATGGGGTTCGTGCACCGCGGCATCGCCGCCTGGAGCGACGGCCGGGAGCGCCGGATCTTCCTCAACAGCCGCTGGCGGCTCATCGCGCTCGACGCCGGGACCGGGAAGCCGGTTCCCTCGTTCGGCAAGGGAGGTGAGATCGACCTCACCGCCGACCTGGTCCGTCCGGTCAACCGGCTGCACTACACCAACACGTCGCCACCGGTCATCTGGCACGACCTCGTCATTCTCGGCAACGGGGTGGCCGACCGGCTGACCTATCGTGGCGATCCCCCCGGCGACGTGCAGGCGTTCGACGCCCGCACCGGCAAGCGAGTATGGCGGTGGAGCCCGATCCCCCAGCGGGGCGAGTACGGCAACGCGACCTGGGAGGACGGCTCCTGGGAGCGGGTCGGGCACACCAACGTGTGGGCGCCATTCACCGTCGACACCGCGCGCGGACTGCTCTTCCTCCCGGTCAGCACGCCCGGTAACGACTTCTATGGAGGCGCCCGGAAAGGCGACAACCTCTTCGCGGAGTCGGTCGTCTGCCTCGATGCCCGCACCGGCCGCCGGAGGTGGCACTTCCAGACGGTCCACCACGGGCTCTGGGATTACGACTTGCCGGCCCCACCGCTCCTCGCCACGGTGCAGCGCAACGGCGGCACCCGGGATATCGTCGCCCAGCCGGGCAAGACCGGTTTTCTCTACGTCTTCGACCGCCTGACGGGGAAGCCGGTCTGGCCCATCGAAGAGCGGCCGGTTCCGCCAAGCGATGTCCCCGGCGAGCGCGCCTCGCCGACCCAGCCGATTCCGACCTGGCCCAAACCCTTCAGCCGGCAAGGGGTCACCGAAGCCGACCTCATCGACTTCACTCCGGAGCTCAAAGCGATGGCCCTGGAGGCGGTGCGCGCTCATCGTCTCGGGCCCCTCTTCGCGCCGCCGTCGCTGGCGGGGACGGTCGCGCTTCCGGGAGTCATCGGCGGGTCGGGATGGGGTGGCGGTGCCTTCGATCCGGTCACCGGCCTGCTCTACGTGAAGGCCAACGAATCGCCTTTTCTCCTCCAGCTCGGGCATCCGAAACCCTCCCCTACCAACGACGCGGAATACTCGCTCCAGTTTGGCGCGTCGCTCGGCCTGGCCACCTCGCCGGGGGATCGTGCCGAGCCAGAGGTCGGCGGTACGGTGCCGATCATCAAGCCGCCGTACGGAACGCTCACCGCGATCGACCTTGCCGGAGGGGAGCAACGGTGGCAGGTGACCGTCGGCGACTGGCCGCGAATCCGGAATCATCCGCTGTTCAGAGGGTTGGATC
>JBGPVQ010000164.1:0-6451 GCA_041491785.1 Gemmatimonadota bacterium
TGCTGCGTGCCATCGACTGCCTGCTGGAACACGCGATCATGGCCACGCCGTCGGGCGGCCGGGTCCGGGTGCGCCTCCTCGATGGGGAGCACCGCAGCATCGAGGTCACCGACGGCGGGTCCGGGCTCAAGCGAGACGAGATTTCCGGGGTCTTCCAGCGGTTCTACCGCTCCAACCGCCCCCGCGCCGCCTCGAGTGAATCGGGTCTCGGGCTCCCGATTGCGCGCGCCGTCGCGCTGAGCCATGGAGGAACGCTGGATTATGTCGGCAACGACCCCGGGGCCTCCTTCCGGCTCAACCTGCCGCGCGCCTAGCTACGGCGTCACTCCCTTCACGTACTTCCCATACCAGGCGAGATAGCGCTCCAGACGGTCCTTCTGGAAGCTCAGCCGCGAGATGCCGTGGTGTTCGCCGGGGTACACCACCAGCTGGGTGGTGCGGCCCAGCCGGCGCATCGCCTGGTACATCTGCTCGGAATTCAGGATTGGCACGTTCCAGTCCTCCGCGCCGCCCATCCAGAGCGTCGGCGTCACGATTTTCTCCACGTCATTGAACGACGAGAGCTTCTCGTAGGCCGCCCGGTTCTTCCACGGGAGGCCGAGCTCGGCTTCATACTCCTCCTGGTAGTGGTCGTGCCCGTAGTTGGCGACGATGAGCGCCTCGCTCGCTCCGGAGACCGCGCCCCGGAAACGCGTCGTCTTGGTGATGACGTAGTCGGTAAGGATCCCGCCGTAGGACCAACCGCCGACACCCAGGCGGGAGCTATCGGCGATGCCGTGGGTCACCGCGTAGTCCACCCCGGCCATCACGTCCTCGAAGTCCTTGTTGCCCCAATCGGCAAAGATCGCCTGCGAGAAGGCCTGGCCGTATCCGGAGGAGCCCCGCGGATTCACCGTCACCACCGCGTACCCGTTCGCCGCAAAGAGCTGAGCCTCGAAATTGAACGCCGCTTCGAATTGGGAAACCGGTCCGCCGTGGATCCGGAGCAGGGTCGGGTAGCGGAGCGAGCGATCATACCCGACCGGGTAGTAGAGGAATCCCTCGATCTCGCTGCCGTCCCGGCTCTTGAAATGGATGTCCTCCACTTCGGCCAGCCGGAGGCCGGCCAGTAGCGCGTCGTTGACATGGGTGACTCGGGTGAGCGCCCCGCCGGCTGCGGCGCTGAAGATCTCACCGGGGAACTTCGGCTCGGCGGCGCGGACCACGATCCTCCCGTCCGGCGCGGTATCGAACCCGTTGACGCTGCGGAAGCCGCCCACCACGCGCGTCACCGCCCCTCCCCCCGCCGGGATGCGGACAAGGTGACGCTCGCCACTGTCCTCCAGCAGGAACAGGACTCCGGTGCCGTCCGGCGTGAAGCGGGGCGCCGAGGCGTTGCGGTCCATTGCCCGGGTGGGCAGCACCGGCGTGCCGCCCGCCGCCGGAATCAGGGCCAGGTGCTGGGTCGCGTACCACATGGCGGAAACGTCCACCTGGCTCACGTAGACGATGGTCTTCCCGTCGGGGCTCCACGCGGGGGAGTCATCGGAGCCGGGATTCGAGGTCAGCCGCCGGAGCGTTTGGCCCCGGTCGGTGTTGTCGGCCGCCACGATCCAGATATCGCTGTTGCGGTTCTCGTCGGGCTCCGCGGTCCGATTGCTGGTGAAGGCCACCAGCTTGTCATCCGGAGACCAGGCGCCATCCGAATCGTCGTAGTCACCCGAGGTGATCTGAGTCGACTTTTTCGTGGCGAGGTCGAAGACATAGAGATGGGCGCGTCGCCGGTCGAGGTAGCCCACCACGTCGCGCTTGAACTGGAGCCGGTCCACCACGATCGGCAACGGCGTGTCGGTCTTGGCCGAATCACCCTTCGGCACCTCGGGCTTGGGGTCGCGCACCACGAGCAGGAGCCGGGATCCGTCGGGCGACCACTCGAAGTCGTTGACCCCCTGCTTCACCTCGGTGAGCTGTTCCCCCTCGCCGCCTTGCCGGTTGAGGGTCCAGACCTGCGTTTCACCCCCGTTCCGGGCCGCCAGAAAGCCGAGAGACTTGCCGTCGGGGCTCCACTTGGGTCCGGAGCCGGAGGTGCCCACGGCGGTCAGGGGGATGGGATCCCCACCGGCCAGCGGTGTCATCCAGATTCGGGTCGCGGACCGGTCCTTCTTGAGGTCGGGGGTTCCGATGGTGTACGCAACGTATTTCCCATCGGGCGAGACCCGGGGAGCTCCGACGCTCTTCACGGCGAAGAAATCATCGACGGTGAGCGAGCGGGGTGCTTGTCCCGCGAGGGCGAACGGGGCCGCGAGCAGTACAATGGGCCCCAGCGGCAGGCGGAGGCGAGTCGGCATGGGTCTGGTTCCTTGTCGGGCGGGACGGTATGATCCCGCATATAGTACGGGGCCCGGCGCGTCCCGCACAACCACCACCTCTCCGGATTCCCCCATGACCCTGATGCCTCGCGGG
The DNA here is from genome assembly GCA_041491785.1 of Gemmatimonadota bacterium. GTDB lineage: Bacteria > Gemmatimonadota > Gemmatimonadetes > Gemmatimonadales > GWC2-71-9 > JABFSM01. Next base: position 2,443 of record JBGPVQ010000164.1, read on the forward strand.
CTCCTGGCCCTCGCCGTTCTCGTCGGCATCGGGGAGCCGGTTTCCGGACAGGTGGCCACGCGGCTGGACTCGGTCTTCGCTCGATTCACGAGCCCGGGGTCGCCGGGATGCGCGCTCGGGGTGCTGCAGGATGGCCGGCTGAGCTACTCCCGGGGCTACGGTCTCGCCAGCGTCGAGCTGGGCGTACCGATCACTCCCCGGATCGTGTTCGATATCGGCTCGGTCTCGAAGCAGTTCACCGCGATGGCGGTCCTGCTCCTGGCGCAGGACGGCAAGCTGTCCCTCGACGACGAGATTCAGAAGTACCTGCCGGAGATCCCGCGGTACGCGACGTCGATCACCATCCGACACCTGCTCCACCACACCAGCGGTCTCCGCGACTACATCGACATCCTCGGGTCCAGCGGAGTGCAGGAGGAGATGGTCACCACCGACCGGGATGCCCTCGAGGCGCTGGCGCGCCAGAAGGGAACCAACTTTCCCCCCGGGGCGGAGTTCCTCTACAGTAACAGCGGCTTCTTCCTCGTCTCGGTGATCGTGCAGCGGGCCAGCGGGAAATCGCTCCGCGATTTTGCGGCGGAGCGAATCTTCGCCCCGCTCGGGATGAGCCACACCCAGTTCGTGGAACGTCACGATCGGATCGTCCCGGCCAAGGCGGGCTCCTACGCCGAGGCCGGTGGGGGCGGGTTCCGCCTCGCGCTGGCCAACTGGGAGCAGACCGGCGACGGAGCGGTCAACACGACGGTCGAGGACCTGGTGGCGTGGGTTGGGAACTTCTCGAGCGGACGGGTCGGCGGGCTGGCGGCTATCAGGGAGCTCGAGACGCCGGGCCTCCTGAACGACGGCAAACCGATCAGCTATGCCCTCGGGCTTCGGGTTTCCACCTACCGGGGGCTTCGCCAGGTGTCGCACGGAGGTGCTTGGGCGGGATTCCGGGCCGAGCTCGACCGGTATCCCGACCAGGGCACTTCGGTGATCGTCCTGTGCAACCTCGCCGAGAGCGATCCCTGGCTGCTGGCGGCGAGAGTCGCCGATGTCTTGCTGGGTGACCGAATGACCCCATCCGTGCCCGAGCCTTCTCCTTCCGACCGGCCGCCGCGGTTCACGCCCGACCGCGCCGCGCTCGCGGGCCTCGCCGGCAGCTATCACAGCGAGGAGCTGCTGGCCGATTGGAAGATCAGCGTCATCGGCGATACCGCCTACGCCCGCGCCGGCCTCGGCTCCGTCGAACCGCTTCGTCCACTCGCCCGCGACGTGTTCTCGACGGTGGGAATGCGAGTGGGGGTGGTGCGCACGGCGGCACGAATCTCGGGCATCACCCTCAACTCTCGCGGCGTTCGCAATCTCCTGTTAACCCGCCTCGACACCGGCCGCTGAAAAGGAGCTCCATGATCCACCGCTTCGTCACCCCATTCCTGCTCGCCGTTCTGGCGGTTCCCGCCGGGGCCCAGCGGGCCGCTCCGGGCCGCCTGACCCAGGAAATCGATGCCCGCACGGCCGAGGTGCTCCCCAAGGTGGTGGCCTGGCGACGCGACATTCACGAGCATCCGGAGCTGTCCAATCGGGAGCTGCGCACGGCCAAGCTGGTGGCCGACCATCTCACCCGGCTCGGCCTCGAGGTGCGGACCGGCGTGGCGCACACCGGCGTCGTCGGTGTCTTGCGCGGCGGCAAGCCGGGTCCAGTGGTTGCGCTCCGCGCCGACATGGACGCGCTTCCCGTCACCGAAATGGTGGATCTTCCCTTCAAGTCCACCGTCAGGGCGGAGTACAACGGGCAGCAGGTCGGGGTGATGCATGCGTGCGGGCACGACAATCACGTCGCCATCCTGATGGGTGTCGCGGAGGTCCTCGCCGGCATGCGTGCGGAGATTCCCGGGACCGTGAAATTCATTTTCCAACCGGCGGAAGAGGGCGCCCCGGCCGGCGAAGAGGGAGGAGCCGGACTGATGATCCGCGAGGGAGCACTGGAAGGTCCGGCGCCCGGTGCGATCTTCGGGCTCCACGTGTGGCCCGGTCCTCTCGGCGAGCTGTCCTACCGGCCGGGCGGAATGATGGCGGCGTCCGACGGGCTTCAGATCGTGGTCCGGGGCCGCCAGACCCATGGGGCGCAGCCGTGGGGCGGCGTCGACCCCATCGTCGTCGCGTCGCAAATCGTGCTCGGGCTGCAGACCATCACCAGCCGACAGATCGAGGTCACCCGGGCCCCGGCCATCATCACGATCGGCTCGATTCAAGGTGGCAATCGGGGCAACATTATCCCCGACAGCGTTGTCCTGGTCGGAACGGTGCGCAGCTTCGACGAGGCGATGCGAAAGGACGTCCTCTCGCGAATCCGGCGCACCGCCGAATCGATCGCCCAGAGCGCCGGAGCCACCGCCCAGGTGAGCCTGCCCGGAGCCGGGAATCCGGTGACGTTCAATGATCCCGGGTTGGTGGACCGCATGGCTCCGACGCTCCGACGGGTGGTCGGTCCCGATCACGTCCTGGTGCGAGATCCGATCACGGCATCCGAGGATTTCGCACTCTATCAGCAGAAGATTCCCGGCTTCTTCTTCATGCTCGGCGTGGTGCCGAACGGCCAGGACCCCGCCGCCGCTCCGCGTAACCACTCACCGTACTTCTTTGCCGACGAGGGCGGTCTGCCGGTCGGGGTCCGCGCCTTGGCGAACCTGGCGCTGGACTGGCTGCAGATGAACGCCGGCAAGCCTGCGAGGTGACCCCGCCCCACCCGCCGTCGCCGGCGCTGGTCCGCACCATCGGGCGGTGGGGGCTCACCGGGCTGGTCCTCAACGGCGTGATCGGCAGCTCGATTTACGGTCTGCCGTCGGTGGTCTCCGGCAAACTGGGTCGAGCCGCCCCGTGGGCATGGGTCGCCGCCGCGCTCCTGATCGGGGTCATCGTCGCATGCTTCGCGGAGGTGGCCTCCCGGTTTCGCGACGCCGGCGGACCGTACCTCTACGCCCGGGTTACCTTCGGGCGCTTCGCGGGCATCCAGACCGGGTGGATGGCCTACCTGGCCCGGCTCACCGCCTCCGCCACCAACGCAAACCTCTTCGTCATATACCTGGGCCAGTTTCTTCCCGGGGTGGGTGAACGGCTCCGCGGGCTCGTCGCGCTGACGCTTCTGGTCGGCGGTTTGGCCGCGGTCAACTACCTCGGCGTGGGGCTCGGCTCACGGCTGAGCACCATCATCGCCGCAGCGAAGCTGCTGGGGCTCGGCGCGTTCATTGGGCTCGGCCTCATCTGGGTGGCCGGGCATGGGGCGGTCACGGCGCCGCCTCCTTCTCCCGGAGTCACGCCCTGGCTCGAGACGCTTCTCGTTCTGGTCTTCGCGTACGGGGGATTCGAGGCGGCGCTGCTCCCGCTCGCCGAGGCCAAAAATCCCGAGCGGGACGCGCCGGTGGCTCTTTTTGTCGCTCTGGCGGCGGCAACGCTGGTCTACACGCTGGGTCAGACCGTGGTGACGGTCACCTTGCCGGATCCATCCGGCACCGCCCGGCCGCTGGCCGAATCGGCGAGAGTCTTCCTCGGCGTTCCGGGGGCCGGATTCCTGGCGGGGTGCGCTCTGCTCTCGACCTTCGGGTATCTGGCGGGCGGAATGGTCAACGTACCCCGCCTTACCTTCGCGATGGCCCAGCGGGGAGATCTGCCCCGACCCTTCGCCGCGGTCCACCCCCGATTCCGCACACCTTCGTTGTCCATCGTCTGCTATGCAGTCCTGGTCTGGATCCTGGCCTCGAGCGGGAGCTTCCTTCAGAACCTGACGCTTTCGGTAGTGGCGCGCCTGGTGACCTACGGTCTCGTATGCGCCGCCCTCCCGGCGTTGCGGAGGCGCGACAGCCGCCCCACCGCGGCCCCCCCCGCGGCGTTTGTCCTTCCCGGGGGGCCAGGGTTTGCCGTGGCGGGTGTGCTCGGGATGATGGTGGTGGCCACGCAGGTGAGCGGGCGAGAGGCGGGGATCATGGTCGTGGTGGTTGGGCTGGCGAGCGCTCACTACCTTGCCGGCAAA
>JBGPVQ010000165.1:0-6410 GCA_041491785.1 Gemmatimonadota bacterium
ACGGTCGGAGACCTTGACCACGCCTTCGACGACGTCGTCGATGTAGGTAAAGTCGCGCCGCATTTTTCCGTGGTTGAAGACCTGGATCGGGCGTCCTTCGAGGATGGCCTTGGTGAACAGGAAATAGGCCATGTCGGGACGGCCCCAGGGCCCGTACACGGTGAAGAAGCGGAGGCCCGTGACGCGCAGGCCGTAGAGATGCGCGTAGGAGTGGGCCATGAGCTCGTTGGCTTTTTTGGTCGCGGCGTACAACGACACCGGGTGATCGACGTTTTGCCGCTCGGAGAATGGTATGGCCGAGTTGAGGCCGTAGACGGAGGAGGATGAGGCGAAGGTGAGGTGCTCGACCCCGGTGTGGCGGCAGCCCTCGAGCACGGTGAGAAATCCTGCAAGGTTGCTGGCGGCGTACGCATGGGGGTGCGAGACGGAGTAGCGCACCCCCGCCTGGGCGGCGAGGTGGATGACCCGCGGAAACCGCTCGCCGGCAAAGAGCGTGTCGACGGCCGGCTGATCGGCGAGCTCCACCCGGGCGAACCGGAAATTCGGTTGCCGCGAGAGCCGGTCGAGCCGTGCCCGCTTGAGTGCGGGGTCGTAGTAGTCGTTCAGGTTGTCGACGCCTACGACTGCGTCGCCCCGCGCCAGCAGGCGCTCGCAGACGTGGTAGCCGATGAAGCCCGCGGCGCCGGTCACCAGGTGTTTCATCGGGGATAACCTACAAGGCCCCTAGATTCGTTGCACCCCGGATCCCGGGGTGCGGGTGTTCGGGATGGGGGGTGCCGACGTCTCCCAGGTAACTTCAAACATGGTTTCTATGCCGGCCCTAATTCGCCACCGTCGCAGCGCCCTCCTGGCGTGGGCCCGTGCCTTCGCTCTGGTCGGGGCCGGCTGCGGTGCCTCCGATTCGGGGTCGCCGCCCGCTCCGCCGCCTCCGCCCCCACCACCGCCGGGGGTCATCGCGACGGTGACGGTTGACACCCTGACGCGGTTCCAGGTCATGACCGGCTGGGAGGGCACGGCGCAGGTGGGTCAGAATACCCCAAACTACGCGCAGTGGAAGGGCGGCATCTTCGCCAAGCTGGTCAACGATCTTGGGATCAACCGGGTTCGCGTTCCGGTACGGTCCGGCGCCGAGAACACCGCCGGGGGCGGTGCCGGGTACGCGATGGTCAACGATAATGCGGACCCCAACGTGATCAACCCGGCGGGGTTTCAGTGGGCGACGCTCGACGGCTTCATCAACGCGGTCGTCATTCCCATGCGGGCCGCATTGGCGGCGCGGGGTGAGCGCCTCTACGTCAACCTGATCTATCAGGCGAATGTCGGGAGCTCGCCCGCGGCGTCGTTCGTGCATACTCAGCCGGCGGAGTATGCGGAATTTGCGGTGGCCGTCTTCCAGCACATCGAAACGACCTTCGGCTTCGTGCCGGATTCCTATGAGCTCATCCTGGAGCCGGATGCGGCCCGCGTGACTCCCTGGACCGACGGCACCAAGGTCGGCCAGTCACTGGTCGCCGCGCAGGCGCGACTCGCCGCCGCCGGATATCATCCCGCATTCCTCGCGCCGAGTTGCCAGGCGCCGGGCGGCGCTGCGGAATATTTCGACGCCATGATGGCGGTGCCCGGCGCGCCGGCCGCGATGGCGCAAGCCGGGGGCGGTGAGATCGTGTATCACCGCTATGGGTCCGTGAGTGATCCGCTGCTGGCGGCGCTCGCGTCGCGGGCCGCGACCCACGGCTTTAAGACCGCCATGCTGGAGCACATCGGCAGCGGGATCGAGGATCTCTACAAGGACATCCTCGTCGGCCAGGTCTCGGCGTGGCAGCAGTTCACCCTCGCGTTCCCGACCACCGACGACGGCGCCCAGTACTACCTGATCACCAACGGCCAGCCCGTGCTGGCCAGCCGGACGCGATATCTCGGGCAGTACTTCCGGTACATCCGCCTCGGGGCTCAGCGGGTGGGGGCCGCCAGCGACAACGCCGAGGTGCGGCCGCTGGCCTTCGTGAATCTGGATGGGCGGTCCGCGGTGGTGATCCATGCAGACCGGGCCGGCTACGTGTCGGTGGGCGGGCTCCGACCCGGCACGTACGGAACCAGCGTGACGACCGCCGGCGTCACCTGGTGGGAGCTGGGGGACCAGGTGGCGGGCACCGACGGGACGATCACGGTGGGCGCTCCCGCCGCGGGCGTGCTGACCGTGTACCGAAAATGAGGAAGCTGGCCGTGCGGGCTTGAATGGGCCTTCAACGGCCCGAGTCGACCGGCGCGGCCGCACGTAGGAGACGCAACGCAGCCTCGAGCCCGGTCCGGATCGCGGCATGGGCGCTGTCGCCGGCCAGGTTCTTCCGCTCGTCCGGATCCCCGACGAAATCATACAGCTCGGTCGCGCCGCTGTCGGGCGCGAGGTAGTGCCACTGTCCCTGCACGACGGAGGCCCAGGAAGCCCAGGACGAGGGCCACCGACCGGCCTGAGTCCAGCGGCGGGCCAGCTCGCTCAGCACGGGCCGGTCATTGCCGGCCGGGTCGAGAAGGCTGGTGCCCGGGAAGGTACCTGGGGACAAGCCGGCAACCGCGGCGACAGTGGCCGGGATCCGGTCGATACCTACGGGACGCGTTTCGACGCGCGCCTCGATCCGGCCCGGCCAGACCAGGATGAGGGGGACGTGGATTTGATCGCGGTACAGGCTGTGGCCGTGATTCAGCATGCCGTGTTCGCCGAATGATTCGCCGTGATCCGAAGTGACGATGATCAGCGTGTTCGCCAGCCGACCGCGGCGCTCCAGCTCGGCCAGGAGCCCCCCGATCTGGGTATCGAGATAACGGAGGGCCTCGTCATAGCGATCCACGGCGCGGTGGATTGATTCGGGCGAACGGACATCTTCGTCCGCGCCGAGCGCGCCGATGTCGATACTCGATGCGGTCTCCCGCCCGCGCGGCCGCCCCGAAAACATCCCATCGAAAGGGGCCGGCGGAAAATACGGAGAGTGCAGGTCCAAATAGTTGAGAAACGCGAAGAAGGGGCGGGGGCCGGTCGCGTCCAGCCAGTCGAGGAATTCCCGATTGACGTCCGCGGCCTTTTTCCGACCGGGAATGTCGGTCGCGCCGAATCGCGGCAGCACGCGGTAGGCCAGGTGACGGCCCAGGACGGTGCGGGCCAGCGCGTCGCCGAGGTTTCCGTACAGGTCCCGGTACCGCTGGAATCCGCGACCGAGTCCGGTATGGCGCCCACACCAGAACGTGTTGGCAACGAATCCTCCCGTCGCGTATCCGGCTGCGGCGAGTTGGCCGGCGAGCGTGGGGAAACGGCTGTCGAGGTAGGGCCGTCGCATGAGGCCAGCCAGGTGCTCGCTCTGGCGGCGTCCGGTGAGCAGCGTCGCATGGGACGGCAGGGTCCACGACGACGGAGCGAAGGCGGCGGCATGGCGCAGGCCGCGCGCCGCGAGCGAGTCCAGTACCGGCGTGGTAGGCCGGGGATAGCCCTGCGACGACAGGTGGTCTCCGCGCTGAGTGTCGACCACCAGCAGCAGGACGTTGGGCTTCCCTGCGGGTGCCGGGCCCAGAGCCGCCATGCGGCGGCCCTCAGCCAGTTGTGATCCGATCGTCACCAGGCCGAATGCGAAAACGACCAGTCCGAGAAGCCACGGCATGCTACGACGTGCGAAGGCGAGGATCGGACCACGGCGCGCGCAGTACCCGCGGGTGGCGGCGGCGCCGATCCCGAGCCCGAGGATCCCGGCTGCGACATCGGAAATGAGCTGGCCCTGGAGGGTGCCGAGGAGATAGGTGCCCAGCCACACCAGGGTCAGGACCAGCGCGGAATCCCAGGGGAAACGGGGAGCGACCCGAGCGAGCGCGGCCGCGATCGTGCCGATGATGCCGAAGACCGCGGCATACACCAGCGGCGCAACCCACGCGATCGGCAGTGCGTTGGCGGACCGCCACGAGAGCGCGCCGGGAACCAGGCTGAAGACGCCGTCCGCCGCGGCTTCGGCGAAGCCGTACACCAGGCCCAGAAACAGAGCCAGCAGGAGGATCTGCGCCGGCCGCGCCGGGGAAGCCGAAGCGGCGTCGGTGCGGGCAGGCTTACCTACGAGCATGGCGTCCGGTCTCCTGTTTCATTGTTCGGCCAACCGGCATGGAATTCCAGCGGAGGGCTCCAGGAACAACCTAACGACGTTTCAGCCCTCCGCGGAACGGAGTGGCGCATTCGTGCTCGAGGTGCCACAATCCGTGCTCGGGAGGCGAGATTCGACGTGGGAAGATTCGGCCAGATGCGCGCGGTCATGTGGCTCGGTGCCGTATTCGCGGCGTGCGCGAGTGTCGTGCTCGCGGCGGGTGGCATCGGCGAGCGGATCGCCGGCCTTTATCCCGGACCCCTGCCAGCCCATCCGTACTTCATCGCGGCCCATGCGGGGCTGTTGTATCTGCTTTGGCCGGCCGTCGTGCTCGCGACCCTGGTGGTCGTCGTGTTTCCCGGGCTCTGCCTGGCCCTGCTGCGCCGACCGGCCAGCAGCCTCGCACCACTCGTCATCGAAGCATTTGCCCTGAGCATGGCCTTCCAGATCCTCATACACGTGCTGGTCAGCGCCGGGATACCGGAGCGCTCCCCTCGGGCCGTGGTGCTCCTGCTGATTGCCAGCGGGGGAGCGTGCTGGCTACTGCTTGCCGCCGCCCGGCCTCGCGGGAGCGCGGTGCCCTGGACCGCCGAGGATCGGCGAAGACTCACATGGCTGGTCGCACTCCCGGTACTCGCCGCCACGATCCTGCTGCCGGTGCTCTGCTGGCAGGACTTCAACCCGGACGGTCTCGAGGCATTCACGACCGGACGGTCGCTGTTCAGCCACCCGCTGCCCCTGATGCCGAATGGGCGGGCGGCGGGCGTCGGCCTGGGCATGCTCACCGAGGCGTTTCCGGTCCACTGGTTCATCGCGCTCATCGGTCCCGTGGAAGCGGCGGCGAGACTGCCGGTGGTCCTGGTGCTGCCGGTGCTCTTCGCCGGCATCGTCGCGCTGGCCGAGCTGGGCGCGTCGCGCCGACTGACGGCGGGGGAGGAGGCGGCGCTGGCGCTGGGGCTGGCGGGGGTGATGGTCACGATCGTCTACAACGCGTCCTATCATGTCTATTCCGCGGACATGGCGTCGCCGGGGGCCATTGACCTGCTGGCCGCGGCGTTCATCCTGGGCGCGACACTCGCGTGGTTCACTCGCGATGGTCCGGGCTTCGCTCTGTGCGCGCTGCTGGGCTTCTTCACCCGTCCCACCATGCTCCTCTGGCTGGCGCTGCTCGGGCTCGGGTCGCTGATCGTGGCCCCGCGCGAGTGGCGACGGCTGGCCTGGGTCGCTGCCGCGCTGGCCGGCTGCCTTGCGGCGGGCGCGGCGTATGAGCGCATCCTGGGTCCGCTCGCCGGGCTCAGCTTTGAGCAGGGCAGCGGAGCGTTGGGGCACCGGCTGCGGTTTCTTCGGTTCAACGACATACAGCGGTTCCTGTTCCTCCTGGTCCCTTCAGGCTTCCTGCCGGCGCTGGCGCTGCTGGCCTGGCGGCGCCAGAACGCGCCCGCCCGGATCCTCTCGGTGGCGACCGCGGGATACTTCGGGTTCTTCTACCTGATCGCCTTCACGGCGCCCCACCATTTCCTTCCGGCGATGCTGGTTCCTCTGGCCGTGCTCTGGGGGGTGGCCCTGACGCGGTCACCGAGCCGGACGCTGATCGCCGCCGCGGCGGCCGGGGGCGTCGTGGCGCTCGTCCTGAGCCTGCCACGCACCTTGGCGGTGGATCGCTCGATGCGCGCCATCGGGGCCGAGACGGACTACCGTATCGGGGAGTACCGGGGGGACTTTTCCGGCTACCGCGAGGCATTCGAGGGGCGGCGGGTGCTCGACTCCCTGTTCCCGAACTGGCAGACCGGCGGTGACCCGGTGCATGAGCGCATCGGCCACCCCTGGTTGCAGGTGCACTATGCTCGTCGTGGAACGGAGGACGCCGGATCCGCGAACTACCTGGTGCTCCCGGTCGGGGCGGCACCGCCGGCCGGCCTGACGCGGCTCACCGTGGACCCGATCGCGGCGTTGTACGTTCGGGACCGGGAGCTCTGGCAACGCGAGCGGCGCTCGCCGCCCCGAACCGACTTCAGGAGCAGGCTCTACGACCTGCCGCGCACCACCCTGCTCGAGGCGTGGGGCGGGCCGGCGGGCGCCTACGACGTAGATCTCCGGGCGCTATTGAACCGGTTGCTGGGCCGTCGGAGCCGGGACAGCACCGAGGGCCGCTAGCCCCACCAGCACTACCAGCACCATATCGAGCACGTGCTCGAAGACGTGGCCGGCCACGACACCGGCGAGTGCCGAGTGCATCTGCGCGGTCGTCGCGAGATCTGCGTTGCGGAATGCCAGGACCAGAAAAATCGGAATGCC
>JBGPVQ010000166.1:0-6385 GCA_041491785.1 Gemmatimonadota bacterium
CGGCGGCAGAGCTCGAGGCTGTAGGGCAAGGTGTACGGCGGGCTCAGGCTGTCGGCGATAGTGCGGTAGCCGCCTTCCGGAACGCGTTCCGGCGTTCCGGAGCGGAGGCTTCGGAACATCACGTCGTTGGCTTCGGGCTCGACTCCGAATACCAGGCAGGCGGGCCGGGTGAGCTTGATCGCGGTAGCCACACCCGCGGCGAGGCCTCCGCCCCCCACCGGGACGATGACCGCGTCCAGATCGGGGACCTGGCGGAGCAGCTCCCGTCCCAGCGTCCCGGTGCCGAGGGCAATGCGCGGCCCCTCGAAGGGGTGCACGAAGGCCAGGCCTTCCTCCTGCTCGATCCGCTCGGTAATGGCGAACGCCGCGTGCACGTCGTCGGCGAGCACCACTTCGGCGCCGAGGTCGCGGCAGCGCGAAACCCGAAAGGGGTCCGCGCTCCTGGGCATCACCACTTTCGCAGTGGCGCCGAGGGTCTTCGCGGCCCACGCCACCGCGATGGCGTGGTTTCCCGCGCTCACCGCAGTGACTCCGCGCGCCAGGGCGGCGGTGTCGAGGGCCAGCATCACGGAGAGGGCGCCCCGGGCCTTGAAGCTCCCGGCAAACTGGAGCAGCTCGAGCTTGAGGACGGGCGTCGTGCCGGGCGCCACGAGGCGGGCGACCAGCTCGTCCCGCCAGGGCCAGACCGGGGTCTCCCGGACGTGCGGCGCCAGGGCCGCGGCGGTTGCGTCGATCTCCGCCAGCGAGGGGGAGGGAGCGGTCATCCGATGGCGTGTGCGGCAGCCGGCCGGGCCGGTCGTCTGCTATGTTGGGAAGCGAGCCACAGGCACGACGCAACGGAGGACCCCATGTTCGAGCGGCGCCGCTTCATCCTGATCACCATCCTCACCGTCGCGTTGGCCGGCTGCGGAGGCCGCAACCGGGCTGAGCCGGGCATCGTTCCGGATGAGCCCACGACGCTCAAGGTCGAGAACGACCAGTTCAACGACATGCACATCTACGTCTACCGGGGCAGCCAGCGGATCCGCATCGGCACCGCCACCGGCAAGTCCTCCACCTCGTTCAAGATCCCCAAGTACATCGTATCGGGTGTCACCACGCTGCAGTTCGAGGCGGTCCCGATCGGCGGCCGGGGAGCAACACGGAGCGAGACGATCACCGTGAGCCCGGGCGAAGATCTGATCCTCCACATCCTGCCCATCTAGCGAGCTTCACAGTACCGAGCGGAGCACGGCGGGGCTGACGTTTCCGCCACAAAGGATCGCGACAGCGGTCTTTCCCCGCCACCGCTCGGCCTGACGAAGATATCCCGCCACCGCCACCCCGGCGGCCCCCTCCACCGTCACTTGGTGCGCCTGGTGAACCAGGCGCATCGCGCGGCGGATTTCAGCTTCGGTAACCGTGAGGAGCTCCGCGCCCAGATCCTGACAGAGTCCGAAGGTCACCGCCCCCTTCTCCACCCCGCCGGCGGTGCCATCGGAAAGCGTGGGCTTCGACTCGAGCTCGAGAATGCGACCGGCCTGGAGCGAGGCCACCATCACGGCGGAGTTCTCCGGAGAGCACCCCACGACGGTTACACCGGGCCATGCGGCTTGGAGCCAGGCCGCCACTCCCGCGAGGAGCCCGCCGCCGCCGAGCGCGATGAAAACGACGTCGGCGCGGGGAAGCTGTCGGCCCAGCTCGACGCCCACGGTTCCCTGCCCTGCGATGACCTCCAGATCGTTGTAGGGCGAGACGTAGGGAATCCCTTCGATTTGGCCAACGCCGCGGGCGTGGGTCTCCGCCACCGCTGAATCGTCCCCGTGGGTCTCCACTTCGCCCCCCAGGGCGCGGATCGCGGCCACTTTGCCCGGATCGGCGTTGCCCGAAACCACGATCCGGGCCCGGACCCCGAGCTTCCCGCCCGCGTATGCCACGGCGGCACCATGGTTTCCGGTGGAGGCGGCGATCACGCCGTGGGCCAGCTCGCCGGAGGAGAGCCCCAGGAGCTTGTTGAATGCGCCGCGGGCCTTGAAGGAGCCGGTGTGCTGCAGATTCTCGAATTTGAGGTGGGGACCCAGCGGCGAGACTTCGAGCGGGGTCTCGACGATCCAGCGGCGGATTCGCTCCTCCGCGCGCGCAACCCGCGCGCGGAGCTCGGCGACACTGGGCACGAGCCCGGTGGAGCTACGCCGAGCGGAGGGCTCGCCGGTCGCGAATGAGCCGGCGAACGTGACTGAATCCGACCATCCGGCCGCTCTCCTCGTCCCAGAGCTTGAGCCGAAGCGTCCGGATGCTCTCGGCGATGGTGAGCGTGGTGACCCGCTGGAAGGTCGGATTTTCCTTGTGGCACCGCTCGAGCCGGTAGTTGGGAATCCGCGGGCTCAGGTGATGCACGTGGTGGAAGCCGATGTTCCCGGTAAACCACTGCAGCACCTTCGGGAGACGGAAGTACGAGCTCCCGGCCGTGGCGGCGGCGGCGTAGTCCCACTCGGTGCCGCCGCGCCAATAGGCGTCCTCGAACTGGTGCTGCACGTAGAACAGCAGGACCCCGGCGGCACCGCTCAGGAGAAAGATCGGCAGCCAAATGAGGATGAGCGCGCGGAACCCGACCAGTAATCCCAAGGTGGTGAACAGCGCGGCCATCGCGAGATTGGTCGCGTGCACGTTGATGATTTCCTTCTTGCCCGCGATAGCGCGGCTGGGCCAGCGATGCTTGATGAACAGGAATGTCGGGCCGATGCCAATCAGGATCAGCGGGTTACGATAGACCCGGTACCAGGCCCGCTGCAGCCACCCGGAGGAGAGGTACTCGCGCACCGTGAGCGTCGTGATGTCACCGGTGCCCCGCTGCTCGAGGTGACCCGAGGTCGCGTGGTGGATGGCGTGCTCCCGCCGCCAGTGCGCATAGGGGGTGGCGGTGATGATGCCAGTGACCCACCCGACGATGTCGTTCCAGGTCCGGGACGGCAGAAACGAGCCGTGTCCACAGTCGTGCATGATGATGAAGGTCCGGATGGTGAACCCGGCCGCGGGGAGCGCCAGCGCCAGCGTGAGCCAGTAGCTCACCGACAGGCTCCAGTACATCAGGATGGAAACCCCGATTAGCGGGAGCAGCGTAGACACCAGCTGCCAGATCGCCCGCTTGACGCTGGGCTCCTGATAGCGGGCGACGATCTCACGCCACGTGCGGCCGGACTCGGACATGCATGACCTCGAAATTCGGACGGGCCCGGAGGGCGACGGACCCGCCAACGGGGAGGCTACCGACGAAAGTTAGACGAACCGCCCCCCCCTGTCGACTCGCCGGGCCGTCCGGAGGTGGTCGCGCGCCGGGCCGGCGGGGCGTATCCTTATGCAGGGCCTCCCCTTGGAAGCCGGATACATGGAAACCCCGCGGGAGCTGGCCGAGGGTCCGTTCGCCAGCCGGTACCGGATCGAGCGCGAGCTTGGCCGGGGCGGGATGGCCACGGTATACCTCGCGCGCGATCTCCGGCACGATCGCCCGGTCGCGGTAAAAGTGCTTCACCGGGACCTCTCGGCGGCGCTCGGCGCCGACCGGTTCCTGCGGGAAATCCGGATCACCGCAAACCTCGCCCACCCCAACATCCTTCCGTTGATCGACTCGGGCCTGGTCGGAGAAGAGACCGCCGCGCCGCTCCCGTTCTATGTGATGCCGTTCGTGGAGGGCGAAAGCCTCCGCGACCGGCTGCGCCGCGAGCCCCGCCTCCAAGTGGAGGACGCGGCGCGGATCGCCGCCGAGGTGGCCGACGCCCTGGGCTACGCCCACACCCACGGCATCGTCCACCGGGACATCAAGCCGGAGAACATCCTGCTGGAGGCGGGGCACGCCATCGTTGCGGATTTCGGGGTGGCAAGAATTCTCGACACCAAGCCGGGCGAGGGCACCACGACGGGGGTTGTCATCGGCACCCCGAGCTACATGAGCCCGGAACAAGTGGGCGGCGCCACGCCGCTCGACGGGCGGAGCGACCTCTACAGCCTTGGCTGCGTGCTGTATGAGATGCTCGCCGGCGCCCCGCCCTTCGAGGGGGTGACCCCGCGGATGGTGGCTGCGAAGCAGCTGCGGGATTCTCCCCGAAGCCTCCAGACCATCCGGGACGACGTCCCCGCGGCGCTGACCCGGGTGGTCAATACTGCCCTGGCCAAGAACCCCGAAGAGCGGTTCGGCACCGCGACGGCAATGCGGGAAGCGCTGGTGTCGGCGGGTGCGGGTCACGCGCCGCGGCGGGGCCGCTGGGGATGGATCGCGGCGGCGGCGATGGCGGCGGTTGTGGTCACGCTGGTGGTCCTCAACGGCAGGATCCGCGCTCCAGCGCCGGCCCAGCCACCGGTTCCCCAAGTCGCGGTGATGTTCTTCGAGGACCTTTCGCCGGGGCGGACCCTGCAGCACATCGCCGACGGACTCACCGCCGACCTGATCGACGTCCTCTCCCAGGTCCAGGGCCTGGGGGTTGTTTCGAGAGATGGGGTCCAGCCCTTCCGCGGGAAGAGCCTCCCCCCGGACTCGGTGCGGGAGCTGCTCCACGTTACCCATCTACTCGGGGGTACGGTGGACACCGCGGGCGATTCGCTCCGGGTATCGGTACGGCTGATCGGCGGCGCGGGCGGACGGCAGATCGCCAGCCGAAACATCGCTCGGCCCACCGGCGATCTCTTCGGGCTGCAGCGCGATCTGGCGGACGACGTGGGGCTCTTTCTCCGGCAGGCGTTGGGGCGGGAAATCCAGGTGGCCGAGGCGCGGCGGGGGACCTCCAATGCCCGCGCGTGGGAGATGGTGCAACGGGCGATCGGACTGCGGGAAGACGCCAAGCGACTCCTCTTCCAGGCCGGGCCGGGCCAGGCCCTCGCGACGCTCGACCGGGCCGACTCGATTCTGGCCGAGGCGGAAACCCTGGACCCCGCCGGAGCCCTGATGCCGATCGAGCGGGCCCGGATCGCGGAGCGGCGCGCCGTGACCAGCGAGCTGGCCGCCTCATTCGCTCCCTCGCTTCCGG
The DNA here is from genome assembly GCA_041491785.1 of Gemmatimonadota bacterium. Taxonomy (GTDB): domain Bacteria; phylum Gemmatimonadota; class Gemmatimonadetes; order Gemmatimonadales; family GWC2-71-9; genus JABFSM01. The sequence goes on from JBGPVQ010000166.1 coordinate 4,998, forward strand.
GTCGGTCGGTGCGATCCCCCAGCGCCTGGCGGCTCGAAGGCGTCGAGCACGCCACCCGGGCGCTCCGATTGCACCCCGGCGACCCGCGGGCGCTCGAGCAGCGGGGTACCCTCAATTTTGGCCGGTGGCGCACCGGAACCGGGGCCGACGACTCCCTCCTCGCCACGGCGGAGCGAGACCTGGTGGCGGCCGTCGACCAGGATTCCCGGCAGGCGAGTGCCTGGAACGCATTGAGCTTTCTCAGGATTTCGGTGGGCCGGTTCGAGGAGGCGGGGTTCGCGGCGGAAAAGGCGCTGGAGGCCGACGCGTTTCTGAGCGCCGCGCCGGAAATCCTGAACCGATTGTTGTATGCCGATCTCAATCAGGAGCGGTACTCGGAAGCGAGCCGGGTCTGCCGGGATGCGCAATCCCGGTTCCCCGCGGATCCGCAGCTCATCGATTGCGAGCTGGTGGTGCTGGGATGGTCGGCCAGCCGCGCGTCGGATGCCGACACCGCCTGGGCCATCAATCGGCGGCTCTCGTCACCCGGCGTGCCGGACCTCGGACCGATCTGGTCGGGGCAGCACCGGCTGTTGATCGGGGCGATCCTGGCGCGCGCCGGGCTCAAGGACAGCGCGCGAGCGGTGCTCCGGCACGAGGAGGCCGCGCTCACGGCCTTCCCGGCGAACGCCACCACGCTCTTTGCCGGAGCCAATCTGTATTTGTTGCTGGGCCAGCAGGACGACGCGCTCACCCGGGTGGCGGCGGCGTTGCGCATTGCGCCGCAGTTCCGCCGCCTGGCGGCGCGCTCGCCCTGGTTCAAGCCGCTCCGGACCGATCCTCGATTCCAGCGGCTGATCGGTCCGGCGCCACCCTCGGCGCTTTAGCTTACGCCTGCTTCAAGAGCCGCTGCAACTGTTTGAATTTCCCGCGACCCCCCAAGAATGCTCCCCCGATCTCCCGAAACGCCTTGTGAGTGAAGAACATGTTGCTGGGCGCATTCGACTTGAGGAGGAAGTGGACCACGTTCCGGACCAGTTTCGTCCGGGTCCCGACCGCCCCGCTGCCGGCCTGCGAGGTCAGCACTACCCTGCAGAGCTGGAGCGCCAGCCGCCGCCGCTGAGCCGGCAGGCCCTTCATGGCCTGGTTGATCAGCTTGAGCGCGTCTTCAACCTTCTCAGTGGCGATACCGCGCGGGGGATCGACCGGACACCAGGGACCGGCCGGGGTGATGATGCAGAATTTCGCGGCGGAAGTGGGCGGCATAGTGCCTCCAGGGCCGAGTGACTCGCTTGCCCCGGCGAGCGCCGGGCAGGGAGAGGATGCCGCCCGATTTCCGGTCCGTCAAGGAACTGGTCCGGGAACGCCTCGGTTCAATGGCCCTGGAATTCGATCAGGGTGAACACCCC
>JBGPVQ010000167.1:0-6312 GCA_041491785.1 Gemmatimonadota bacterium
CCAGCCCACCGGCACCCTGGGCTTCGACGCGGCGTCGAACACCGCCCTCAAGCGGCGTCCGGCCTGGGAAGCGGGCGGCCACCTCAGTCTCTACCCGAGCAACGGATGGGTGGGCCTCGACCTTTCCGGCGGGTTCTCTCCTGAGCGGGTGCTGCAGTACGGCGCGGGATTCACGGTTCCCCGCCACACCTACCTGGGCTACGGAGCCGCCCAGGTGCTGGTGGGCCGTAGCCCGCGTCGCTCCGGGATTTCCTACATGGTGGGCGGCGGCCTGGGAGTCATGCACCGCCAGAAGAGTGTGATCAACCCGGCGGTCTCGACGACCGACGTTGGCGGGGTCACCAGCCTGATGCTACGCCTGCCCATCGACGGCCAGGTGGCGCTCCGCCTCGATGCGGAAGACCTCATCTACAGCGCCGACTTCGGGCTGGGCAAAAAGGTTCGCAACGACTTCATCCTCACCGCCGGGCTGAGCATCGCCTGGTAACGCCGTCGCTCGCGAGCGGTTCGGTTCTCGGCGCCCGGCCACCGCGGCCGGGCGCCGCGTTCTTGTACTTCGGGGGTTGACATAGGGGGGAGGGGTATATTACCCTCCGGCAATGACCCTGGATCGGTGGTTGGTACTCCTCGGCGGAATCGCCGCGATCGGCTGGGTCCTCTGGTATTTCCTCCTGTCTTCCCGCTCCTCCGGCACCGCCAGTGCGGGGGCCTCGGGTGTCCAGGAAGCCGTGATCACCATCCGGGGCGGGTACGACCCCGCCGAGATTCGGGTGCGGGCCGGCCAGCCGGTACGCCTGGTGTTCGATCGACAGGAAGACAACCCCTGCTCCGAGGAGCTGGTGCTCGCTGATTTCCGGATTCGCCAGTTCCTCCCGGCGCACCGGAGAACGGTGGTGCAGTTCACGCCGGAGACGCCGGGAACCCATGAATTCACCTGCGGAATGGGCATGCTTCACGGAAGGGTGATCGTGCAGTGAACGCCCAGCTGACCTTCCCCGTCACCGGAATGAGCTGCGCCGCCTGCCAGGCCCGGGTGCAGCACGCACTCGAAGGCGCTCCCGGCGTCGAGCGAGCGGCGGTCAACCTGCTCCTCAATTCCGCAACCGTCGCCTTCGATGCCGAGGTCACCACTCCGGAGCGCCTGGTGGAGCTGGTTCGCCGGACCGGCTATGGCGCCCAGGTTCCGGGACCGGCCGCCGACCTGGAGGCGGAGGAGGCGGCGCGGGACCGAGCCGCGCTCAGTGAATACACCAGGCTCCGGACCAGGGCGCTGGTGAGCCTCGCGATCGGGCTCGCAACCATGGGGACTTCGATGGCCCTTCCAAAGGCTTCGGGCGGCCTGGCAGCCGGGGGGTTCCTCCTCGTCACCACGTTCGTGATGGTGTGGGCCGGCCGGCAGTTCTACACCCGTGCCTGGACCGCCCTGCAGCATCGCGCCGCCGATATGAATACCCTGATCGCGCTGGGCACCGGCGCGGCGTACCTCTTCTCGCTGTTCGCGACCGTGGCACCGGGACTCTTCCTCCGGCATGGCGTGGCGCCCGCCCTGTACTACGAAGCGGTGATCATCATCCTGGCCCTGGTTCTGCTGGGCAACACCCTGGAAGCACGCGCCAAGCGGCAGACCTCCGCCGCGCTCCGCGCGCTCACCCGGCTGCAGCCGGATGTCGTCCGGGTCCTGCGAGGGGAGACCGAGGTCTCGCTGCCGCTTTCCGAAGTACGGGTCGGCGACGTCGTGCTGGTCGGCCCTGGGGAGCGGGTACCGGTGGACGGCGTGGTCGTCCAAGGCGCCAGCGCGGTGGACGAGTCGATGCTGACCGGCGAATCGCTCCCGGTGGCCAAGAGCCTGGGCAGCGCCGTGGTCGGAGGCACGCTGAACCGGACCGGTGCCTTCCGCGCCCGAGCCACCACCCTCGGGGCGGCGAGCGTCCTGGCCCGGATCGTCCAGCTGTTGCGGGATGCGCAGAGCTCGCGGGCCCCGCTGCAGCGCCTGGCCGACCGGATCAGCCGAGTCTTCGTACCGGTGGTCGTCTCCCTCTCGATCGCCACGTTCGTGGCCTGGTATCTCCTGGCCGGCAACGCCTCACTGGTGCGCGGCGTCGCGGCCGCGGTCGCGGTCCTGGTCATCGCCTGTCCCTGCGCCATGGGCCTGGCCGTCCCGACCGCGATGATGGTGGCCACCGGGCGCGGCGCCGAGCTGGGCCTGCTCATCAAGGGCGGGGAGGCGCTCGAGCGCGCCGCGCGAATCGATACCGTGGTCCTCGACAAGACCGGCACCGTGACCGAGGGAAACGCGGCGCTCACCGACGTGGTTCCCCTGGGCGGCCGGAGCGAGGCCGGACTGCTCGCTGAATTGGCCAGCCTCGAGGCGGTGTCCGAGCATCCACTCGCCGAGGCCATCGTGGCCGGCGCCCGGGCCCGGGGCCTCCCGCTCCTCCCGGTCGAGGGGTTCACCGCGCTCCCCGGGATGGGAGCGTTCGGCACGGTGGCCGGGTCGGTGGTCGGCGCCGGGAACCCCGCGCTGATGGCGGAGCTCGGTGTGGATCCCGCGCCTCTGCGGGAAGCCGCCGCGCGGCTGGCCGATCTGGGACGGACGCCGGTATTCGTGGCGGTGGACGGCACCCTTGCGGGACTCGTCGCGGTGGCCGATCCGATCAAGCCCAGCTCCCGAGCCGCGGTGGAGTCGTTCGGCCGCCTCGGCCTCGAGGTGATTCTCTTGAGCGGCGACAACCGCCACACCGCCGAGGCGATCGCCCGGCAGGCCACGATCCGCCGGGTGGTGGCCGAGGTCCGGCCCGAAGGGAAGGTGGCGGAGATCCGGCGGCTGCAGGCCGAAGGGCGTGTGGTGGCCATGGTCGGGGACGGGATCAACGACGCGCCGGCGCTCGCGCAGGCGGACGTGGGCGTCGCCATGGGCGCCGGCGCCGATGTCACGGCCGAGGCGGGGGACATCGTGCTGATGCGGCCCGATCTGCGCGGCGTGGCGGATGCCACCAGGCTGGCGCGGCGCACCATTCGCACCATGCGGCAGAATCTCTTCTGGGCCTTCGTCTACAACGTGATCGGTATCCCGGTGGCCGCCGGCGTGCTCTATCCGGCGTTCGGGATTTTGCTCAGCCCGGTGATCGCCAGCGGCGCGATGGCGATGAGCTCGGTGAGCGTGGTGATGAACTCGCTGCGGTTGCGGCGTTTCACCTAGGGCGGCCGGCTCCCCACCGCCGCCGTCGCCCCGCGTACCACCCGTCGATGGCGGATCGCCGAGCGTACCCGGCCGTCAAGCAGCAGCACTCGAGGAGAACTACCATGACCGAGAAGGCCAGCTCCGCCCATTGCGGCTGTGACGCCGCGGACGAAGCCCGCAAGGCGGTCGGTGTCGATCCCGATATCAAGGACCGGAACCTCAAGCGCCTGCGGCGGATCGAGGGGCAGCTCCGGGGCCTCCAGAAGATGGTGGCTGAGGATCGCTACTGCGCCGACATCATGGTGCAGATCGCGTCGGCCCACGAAGCCCTGCGGTCGGTGGGCCGGGAGCTGATGCGCAACCATCTCCGCCATTGCGTGTCGCACGCCGTCAAGGCCGGGGGCGCGCAGGCCGAGGCCACGTACGACGAACTGCTCGAGCTGATCTACACGACCTCCCGGTGAGCGCCGCACTCGGCGTACTCCAGATCGGCGGGCGTTCCGGCGGCCACCTCCGCCGACGGGAGGCCGGCTATCTCCCGCTCCCGAACGACGTCCGGGTCGAGGACCGGATCATCCGGCAATACGGGCTGCGCGCCGGCGACGACATCACCGGGGAGACCCGGAACGGCAAGGGAGGTGCGGCCCTCGATCGGGTCGCCACCATCAACGGCCGCCCGGCCGCCGAGCTGCGCGAGCGTCCCGAGTTCCAGCGACTCGCCGCGATCCACCCCGACGAGGCCCTCCGGCTGGAGTGCGGCCTGGTCCGCCAGGGCCAGCTCGACCAGACCAATCGAATCGTCGATCTCCTCTGCCCGTTCGGGAAGGGCCAGCGTGCGCTGATCGTCGCCCCGGCCAAGGCGGGAAAGACGATGGTGCTCCAGGCCATTGCCCAGGGGGTGAGCACCAATTATCCGGCAGCCGCGCTGTTCATTCTGCTGGTGGACGAACGGCCCGAAGAGGTCTTCGAGATCGAATCCGCCGGATTCGGCGAAGTGATCGCGTCAACCTTCGACAATCCCCCGTCCCAGCACGTGGCTGTGGCGGAGCTGTTGCTCGAGCGGGCCCGCCGCCGGGTGGAGCTGGGGCAGGATGTGGTGCTGATCGTGGATTCGCTCACCCGGCTCGCCAGGGCCTACAACGCGGTCGAGAAGGGAACCGGGCGAACCCTCTCCGGGGGTCTCGACGCCCAGGCGATGGAAAAGCCCAAGCGGTTTTTCGGGAGCGCCCGGAAGGTGGCGCCGGCTCAGGGGGGCGGCTCGCTCACGATTATCGCGACCGCGCTGGTGGACACCGGGAGCAAGATGGATCAGCTGATTTTCGAGGAGTTCAAAGGGACCGGCAACAGTGAGCTGGTGTTGAGCCGGGAGCTCGCCGAACGGCGGGTGTTCCCGGCCATCGACCTGGTGGCGAGCGGAACCCGCAAGGAGGAGCTGCTGCTTTCCGGCGACGGGCTGACCGCCTCGAACCGGCTCCGGCAACGGATCGCCCGGATGACACCGCTCGACGCGATGCAGAATCTCCTGGGCGATCTCCGCCGCCACCCCACCAACGCCGCACTCGTCGGAGCGCTGGCGCAAGCGTAGATTTCGCAATGCGACTCCCGGTTCTCGCCCTGCTCTTGGGCTTGCCGGCCCCAACGGCGGCTCAGGCAGTCCCCGCCGGCGGTCCTGCAGCCCCTCCCCCCGTTTCCTCCTACCCCCGCCCGATCGCGCAGGCGGCGCGGGTGGACGCCGGCCCCCGCTTCGACGGGACGCTTGACGACCCGCTCTGGGCCAGGGCGCCGGTCCTCACCTCCTTCGTTCAGCACGAGCCGTTCGACGGGCGGCCCGCCAGCGAGCGCACCGAGGTGCGCATCCTGTTCGACGCCCAGGCGATCTACATCGGCGCGCGCCTGTTCGACTCCGATCCCGCCGGCATCGTGCGCGGCGAGGTCCGCCGAGACGCCAATCTCGCGGATCAGGACGCCTTCATCATCGTGCTCGACACCTACCTCGACCGGCAGAATGCGTTCGTGTTCGCCACCACGCCGGCGGGGATCGAGCACGATGGCCAAGTGACCAAAGAGGGCGAAGGCGGATTCGGCGGGCCCACCAGCACTCCGGCGAGCGGGGTGAGCGGCGCCCCGAACCTCAACTGGGACGGCACCTGGAAGGTGCTCACCACGGTCGACTCCGCGGGATGGACCGCGGTGTTCCGGATTCCCTTCGAAACCCTGCGGTACGCCGGCGGGAAGACCCAGAGCTGGGGGCTCAACCTGGCCCGCTACATTCGCCGCAGAAACGAAGAGGACTTCTGGGCCCCGGTGGGGCGGCAGTATTCGCTCTACCGCATCTCGCTCGCGGGGACCCTGGAGGCCGTCGAGCCCCCGGAGCGCCGCATCGCGCTGGTGACCCCCTACGTGCTCGGCACCCTCCGACGCGACTTCGTCAACGCCACTGCCGCCGCCGCCTCCGCCCAGTTTGGCGGTGATGCCAAGCTGGGTGTCACGCCGAGCCTGACCCTGGACCTCACCTACAACACCGATTTCGCCCAGGTCGAGGTGGACGAACAACAGATCAACCTCACCCGGTTCAATCTCTTCTTTCCCGAGAAGCGCCCGTTCTTCCTGGAGAACGCCGGCACCTTCGCGGTGGGGACGCCCCAGTCGGTCGAGCTCTTTTTCAGCCGGCGGATCGGGATCGGGGCCGCCAGCCAGCAGGTCCCGCTTCTCGGGGGCGGGCGCCTGACCGGCAAGGCCGGCGGGTTCACAGTGGGCCTCCTGGACATTCAGGCGGAGCGGGTCAAGGTGGGGGCCGCAGCGGCGACGCCGCCCGACAACTACGCGGTGGCGCGAGTGCTCCACGAGCTGCCCAACCGCTCGCGGATCGGCGCAATCGCGGTGACCCGGCTTAACACTGACAGCTCGGGCGACTACAACGTCACCCTGGGCGCCGACTCCCGGATCGGACTCGGGGACAAGGTGTCGATCGATGCGTGGGCCGCCCATACCGAAACGCCCAGCCGGACGGGAGCCTCCAACGCCGTCAACCTCACCGGGAGCTACACCACCCGGAAGTGGGAACTCGGCCTCGGCGCGCGGAGGGTGGAATCGGATTTCAATCCCGAGGTCGGTTACCTCGAGCGTCCGGC
>JBGPVQ010000168.1:0-6307 GCA_041491785.1 Gemmatimonadota bacterium
TCATTCTCTTCAACGGGATCAAGATTATCCGCCCGGCGCTGGCCGAGCTGATGGACCAGTCCCCGGAGCAGGAGGTGTTCCGCGCGGTGGATGCGGCGGCGCATGGGGTGCCCGGCGTTCTCGCCACCGAGAAGCTCCGGATCCGGAAAAGCGGACCAAAGTATCTGGTCGAGCTGCATGTCCAGGCCGAGCCGGATCTTTCCCTCCACGACGCCCACATCCTGAGCGGCAAAGTCAAGAGCGCCATTCGGGTCGCGGTTCCGCGAGTGGAAAACGTATTGGTGCACATGGAGCCGTTCGAGGGCGCATGATGCTGCAGGAGCGGTTCGACCGGCACTTGGACGCACTGGGGCTTCCGCCGGGGCCGGCGCTGGTGGCGGTGTCGGGCGGACCGGATTCACTCGCGCTGCTCGATCTGCTGGCGCACTCCCCCGCCGCCCGCGGCCTGGATCTCCACGTTGCCCATCTCGATCACGGCATTCACGCGGACAGCGCGCAGGTGGCGGAATCGGTCCGCGCGGTCGCGGAAAAGTACCGGCTCCCCGTCCACGTCATTCGCCTCGGTCTGGGCCCGGAGGCCGGCGAAACGGCCGCGAGAGCTTCCCGGTACGCGGGCCTTGCGGAGCTGGCCCGGGAGCTTGGCGCGGAAACCATCCTCACCGCGCACCATCAGGACGACCAGGTCGAGACGATCCTGATGCGCATGCTCAAGGGCTCGGGACCCGCCGGTCTGGCCGGTATCCCGGTGCGGCGGGGCAGGCTGGTCCGGCCGCTCCTGCCGTTCCGGCGCGAAGAGTTGGCCGAACATCTGCACCGGATGGGGATTTCCGGGTGGGAAGATCCGGCGAACCGCGACCCCAGGCACGAGAGATCTTGGCTCCGGCACGAGCTCCTCCCCCGGTTGCGGATTCGATGGCCTGACGTGGACCGGAGGCTCGTTTCGGTCGGCCGGCAGGCCGCCGCAGACCGGTCGGCGTGGGACACGATGCTGGAGCGCTGGCCGGATCTCGATCTCCAGTGCGAGGGAGGCGCCGTTTCCGTTGCTGCGCTCCCCCTCCGGGGGTATGATTCGGGCGTTCTACGGGCCCTGCTCGGCGCCCTCGGGCGCCGGGTTGGCTGCCAGGTTGGTCCGACCCGGGCGGCTCGGGTCGAACGGCTCCTGGACGGGGGCCGAAGCGGGGCGGTCGCGGAGCTTGGGGCCGGATGCTCGGCCGAGCTTTCGTTCGACCGCCTTCGCCTGTTTCGGGGGGCGGTGCGTCCCGCGGCGTGGCCGCGGCATCCTATCGAAGGCGGCTTCGGCGCAGTGGAAGTGGGCGGGGTGAAGATCCGGTGGTCGCTCGAGCCGGCGCCCGACCGGCTGGAGCGGAACCAGCCGACCAGCTGGTTCTCGGAGGGGCTCTACGCGGTGCGTCCCTGGCGGGCGGGAGATCGGATGCGACCGCTCGGCGGGACTGGAAGGAGACTGGTGGTGCGCTGCATGCAGGAGGTCAGGATCGCGCGCAGCCGGCGCGCGGCGTGGCCCGTCGTGGAGGCGGGCGGCGCGGTGGTGTGGGTGCCCGGGGTCTGCCGGTCGGACCAGCGGATTCCGGCGCCGGGAACTCGAGCCCTGCGCATCGATGCCGACTTCCGCTGACGTCCTCCGCCGTACCGGCGGCCGCACCGTCAAGTCGATCGTCTACACCGAAGAGGCGGTGGCCGCAAAGGTGGCCGAACTGGGCGCGGACATCACCCGGGCCTATCCCGACGGCGAGTTGCTGGTACTCGGGCTCCTCAAGGGGAGCTTCATCTTCCTGGGCGACCTGGTCCGCAAGATCGAACGGCCGCTGCAGGTCGACTTCCTCGTCGCCAGCTCCTATGGGGCCGGCACCACCTCGTCCGGCCAGGTGCGCCTCCTCTACGATCCGGAAACCCGGCTCGAGGGGAAGCACATCGTTCTGGTCGAGGACATCGTGGATACCGGCAGCACGCTGCGAAAGCTCATGGCGCTCCTTCGGGTGCGAGAGCCCGCCTCGCTGTCCGTCTGCGCGCTCCTCGACAAGGTCGAGATGCACGACCCGATGCCGGAAGTGCGGTTCGTCGGATTCCAGGCTCCCACCGCCTTCCTGGTCGGGTATGGGCTGGATCACGCCGAGGATTTTCGGCATCTACCCTTTATCGCGGATTTGATGTGATGCAGCAACGACCCGCTCCCAAGCCGCCGACGCCCAACTGGGCGGGCCTGAGCAAGAACCTTGCGCTCTGGCTGCTGGTGGCGCTCCTGGCCGTGGCGCTCTTCCAGCTCTACGGAAGCAAGCGCGCCAACACCCAGGAGCTGTCGTATACCGAATTCAGCAAGCAGCTCGACGGCGGCAATATCAAGATGGTCGAGATCTTCGACGGCAAGCTGATTAAAGGGACGTTCCGCGCCCCACTCTCCACCGCCGCCGGCACGGTGGCCCAGTTTTCCGTCCTGCTCCCGGTGGCCAACAGCGAGGCGGTCCTCAAGCGGCTCGACGACGCCGGCGTGGCGGTCACCGCCCGGGAGGCCAAGAGCGGCATCGTCACGATCATCGTGACCATTCTTCCCTGGGTGGTGATCTTCGCGCTCTGGTTCGTGTTCCTGCGCCAGATTCAGTCCGGGGGGAACCGGGCCTTCTCATTCGGTAAATCGAAGGCCAAGCTGCTCGCCGGCGATACGCCGAAAATCACCTTCGCCGATGTGGCCGGGGCGGACGAGGCCAAGGTCGAGCTGCAGGAGATCATCGAATTCCTCAAGGATCCGCAGAAGTTCACCCGGCTGGGCGGACGCCTGCCCAAGGGGGCGCTGCTGATCGGCCCTCCGGGTACCGGGAAGACCCTGCTCGCCAAAGCAGTGGCGGGCGAGGCGGGCCGGCCGTTCTTCAGCATGTCCGGCTCCGACTTCGTCGAAATGTTCGTCGGGGTAGGCGCGTCCCGGGTGCGAGACCTGTTTGAACAGGGAAAGGCCCACGCGCCGTGCATCATCTTCATCGATGAGATCGACGCGGTAGGCCGGCATCGCGGCGCCGGGCTCGGCGGCGGCCACGACGAACGGGAGCAGACGCTCAACCAGCTGCTGGTGGAGATGGACGGGTTCGAGTCCAACGACGGCGTGATCCTGCTCGCCGCCACCAATCGTCCCGACGTGCTCGACCCCGCGCTGCTCCGTCCGGGGCGATTCGACCGGCAGATCGTGGTGGATTCTCCCGACGTCCGCGGGCGGGAGGGCATCCTTCGCGTGCATACGCGGAAAATCCCGCTCGCCGCGGACGTGCGGCTCGACGTGCTCGCCAAGGGCACCCCGGGTCTGGCCGGAGCGGACCTGGCGAATCTGGTCAATGAGGCGGCGGTGCTCGCGGCCCGGCGGAACAAAAATCTGGTCGACATGTCGGACTTCGAGGACGCCAAGGACAAGGTCATGCTCGGGGTCGAGCGGAGGAGCCTCCAGCTCACCGAGGACGAGCGCAGGCTGACCGCCTACCACGAGGCGGGACACGCGATCGTCTCGCTCAAGATCCCGGGCATGGACCCGCTGCACAAAGTCACCATCATCCCCCGCGGGCGCGCGCTCGGACTGACGACCTGGCTCCCCGAGGAGGACCGGCACAACTACACCAAGTACATGCTGGAGGGGCGCCTGGCGTGCGCCTATGGCGGGCGGGTGGCGGAAGAGCTGGTCTTCGGCCCCGACAAGGTCACCACCGGCGCCGCGAACGACATCGAGCAGGCCACGATGATCGCGCGGCGCATGGTGACCCAGTTCGGCATGAGCGAAAAGGTGGGCGTCATCGCGGTGGGTGACCAGGAGCACGAGATCTTCCTCGGCCGGGAGCTCTCCCAGCGGCGGGACATTTCCGACAGCATGGCGCAGACGGTGGACACCGAGGTCAAGCGATTCGTCGACGAAGCCTACGCCCGGGCCCGCATCATCATCGGGGAGAATCGTGAGCTGCTCGACCGGATCTCGGCCGCCTTGCTGGAGCGCGAGACCCTCGATCGTGAGGACATGATGCTCCTCAATCGCGGCGAGCCACTGCCACCCCGCGTGGCGCCGCAGACCGTGCCCTCGTATTCGACCAAGCCGGGTACCACCGGGCCCGCGCTCCGCACGCCGATTCTGGGAGCGCCGCCCGCCGAACCTGCGGGCGCGTGAGGGTCGCTCCCCTCGTCGGACGGGTCGAGGACGCGGTTCGAGACGCCCTCCTGTCCTCTGGATGGGAGGGCGATCTTGCGCGCACCGCCGCCGACGGCCTCGAGTCGCTGGCCTTTCATTTCACCGGGATGGACGACTCCACCCTCGAGGCGCTGGTGCGGACCGGCCAGGGCCTCGGGCTCGACGTCGTGACCGGAAACGGCTGGGGTGTCGTTTCCGGCTCCCGCGCCCGCCTTTCCGCCCTGGCCCGGCCGTGGACCGTGCCCGCCCCCCTGGCCGAGCTGGCGTCGGCGCTGGGCCATGCGCTCCCCGCCGAGGATCCGCTTCTCTGGCAGACCGCCCGCGGTCCCTGCTGCGTCGAGGCGCCGGTCATCGTTGGGGTGCTCAACCTCACGCCCGACTCGTTCAGCGACGGTGGCCGGTATGCCGATGTCGCAGCCGCGCTCCGTCAGGCCGAGCTGCTGCTGGCCGAGGGCGCTGAGATTCTCGATGTCGGGGGCGAATCGAGCCGGCCGGGTGCCCGGCCGGTAGATGAAGCGGAGGAGCGTCGCCGCGTCCTGCCGGTGATCGAGGCGGTGGTCCTTCGGCTCGGCTCCGCAATGATTTCGGTGGACACGGTCAAGAGCGGCGTGGCCCGCGCCGCGCTGGACGCGGGCGCCGCGATCGTGAACGATGTGTCGGGCCTGCGGCTCGACCCCGCGCTCGGAAAGCTGTGCGCGGAGCGGGGCGCCGGAGTGATCCTGATGCATTCGCGCGGAGCCATCGGAGACCTGGCCTCGCTGGACCACGCGGAGTATCCAGGCGGGGTGGTGGCGGAAGTCGCAGCCGAGCTTGCCCTGGCGGTCGGGCGGGCGCGCGATGCCGGCATCCAGAGTGAGCGCCTCGTGGTGGATCCGGGCCTCGGCTTCGGCAAGACACCCGACCAGAATGTCGAGCTGCTCCGCGGGCTGGGTGGGCTCCGGGTGCTGGGCCGCCCGATCATGGTTGGTCCCTCGCGGAAGCGCTTCCTCGGCGCCCTGACGGCACGACCGATCGAGGAGCGTGACGGCGCCACCGCCACGGCGTGCGCGCTGGCCTGGGAAGCCGGCGCCCGGCTCTTCCGGGTGCACGAGCCGGCGGCGACGCGGGATGCCCTCGCGGTCGCCCGCGCCGTTCGTCCTCGGTGAATCCCGTGAACACCAGCCGGCCGGCGATCGGGCGGTCGACTCCTCCACCCTACGGCGCCGCGGGGTTGGTTTCCCTCGTTGTGCTCGCCGGATTGCTCACTTCCCTCGCCCCCTCGGTCACCTTCTGGGATGCCGGGGAGTTCGTCGCCGCAATGAAGCTGCTGGGGATCCCGCATCCCCCGGGCACACCGCTCTTCGTCATGATGGGCCATGTCTGGGGCGGGGTGTTCCCCTTCGGCGAGTACGCCTTCCGCACCAATCTGCTGAGCGCGCTCTTCGCCTCGGCGGGTGCCGGATGCTGGTTCCTGATTCTCCAGGAGGCGGCCGGACGCTACCTCGGGGAAACCGAGTCGCGCAGCCGCGCCCTGCTGCAGACGGCCGCCGGTCTCGCCGGCGCACTCCTGGCCGCATTCGAGTTCACCAACTGGCTCAACAGCAATGAGACCGAAGTGTACGCCGTCGCCACCTTTACTATCGCGGCGGTGTGCTGGCTTCTGCTCCGATGGCGGTCCGCCCGGGATACCCCGCGCGCCTCGAGGTACCTCCTGCTGGTGGCATACCTCCTGGGAGTGGCCATCGGCAATCATCTGCTGGGCCTGCTCGTCGGACCCGCGGCGGTCGCTTTTGTGGTCGCGGAGATCCGGATCCGTCCGGCGGCCGACCCGCTGGCCCGCCGCCGGGAATGGGGGGATGCGGCCGTGCTCGCCGGCCTCTGGGCGCTCCTCACCGGAATCGGTCTCGGCAACCTGACGTTGATCGGGTTCGGCGGCGCCGCGTTTGTGGCGGCCCTCGGGTTCGCGGCGTACTCGAGAAAGCTGGGCTTCGCCTTTCTGGTTCTCGGCATCGCCCTGATCGGCGTGACGCCGTACCTCTACCTCTACCTGCGGTCAGCCCAGCACCCCATGATCAATGAGGCGGGGCCGGACACCTGGAACGCGCTCATGGCGGTGATCCGCCGGGCCCAGTATCCGCCGCGGACGCCGTTCGACAA
>JBGPVQ010000169.1:0-6293 GCA_041491785.1 Gemmatimonadota bacterium
AAGAAGGTCGGTACCCTGTCGGGCGGAGAACGGAACCGGGTGCATCTGGCCAAGCTGCTCAAGAGCGGCGGCAACCTGCTGCTGCTCGATGAGCCCACCAACGATCTCGACGTTGACACCTTACGCGCGCTGGAGGACGCTTTGCTCGGATTCGCGGGCTGCGCCGTGGTGATCAGCCACGACCGGTGGTTCCTCGACCGGATCGCCACCCACATCCTCGCCTTCGAGGGCGATAGCGAGGCCTATTGGTTCGAGGGCAACTACCAGGAGTACGCGACCGACTACAAGCGCCGGAAGGGCGTGGCGGTGGATCAGCCCCATCGCATCCGATACAAGAAGCTGGTTCACTAGGGAGCGACGCGATGCCGCACAGTCGGGCGAAGATCGCCGTCCTCCCCCCGCGTCTCGAGGGCCTGACGGCGCTGGTGGGTAATTTGTCGTGGAGCTGGAACCGCGAGGCGAGAGAGCTGCTCCGTACCATTGATCCACCGCTTTGGCGCCAGGTGCGCCACAACCCGATCGAGCTGCTCCGCGAAGTGGCGCCGTCCCGGCTCGAGGCCCTGGCCCGCGATCCGCAGTTCCTCCAGCAGTACGATCTGGTGATGGAGTGGATGGGCTCGGACCGGCACGGCGAGCGGACCTGGTTCGCCCGGCGGTACCCGGAGCTGTCCCAGCGACCGGTGGCCTATTTCTGCGCCGAGTTCGGGCTCCACAACTCGGTCCCGATCTACAGCGGCGGCCTCGGCGTGCTGGCCGGCGATCACTGCAAGGCCGCGTCGGACCTGGGCCTCCCGCTGGTGGCGGTCGGGCTGAGCTACATGAAAGGCTACTTCGACCAGCGGCTCCGCGGCGACGGATGGCAGGAGGACAGCGACGACCACGTCGATCCGATCCTCACTCCCCTGGTGGAGCTCCGCGGTACCAACGACGAGCCGTGGCTCACCGTGGTACGGACCTTCGGCCGGGAGGTGCACGTCCGGGTCTGGACCATGCGGGTGGGGCGGGTGCCGCTGTACCTGCTCGACACCAATCTCGACGAGAACCACCCGGAGGATCGCACGCTGCTCAACAAGCTCTACGGCGGCGGGCCCGATCTCCGCTTGCGGCAGGAATGGCTGTTGGGGGTGGGCGGGGCGCGGGTGCTTCGCGCGGTGGGGGTCGACCCGGGAGTCTGGCATGCGAACGAGGGCCACGCTTCCTTCATGATGCTGGAACGGGTGCGGGAGCTCACCTCCCGCGGAGTGCCGTGGGCCGACGCCGCAGCGGCGGTGCGCCGCAGCACCGTGTTCACCACCCACACTCCGGTGCCGGCCGGCCATGACGCGTTCGATCTCGAGCAGTTGGCCCAGTGTATCGGACCGATCTGGGAGGAGATGGGCGTATCGCGGGAGCAGGTGCTCGGGCTGGGCAGCCACCCTGACCGCCCCGACACGGGGTTTCAGATGACGGTGCTCGCCCTCAATCTCGCGGCGCGGGTGAACGGGGTCTCCGAACGCCACGGGCAGGTATCGCGGGACATCTGGCACGATCTCTGGCCCGGCCGCTCGCAGGACGCCGTCCCCATCGGCGCGGTGACCAACGGGGTCCACCTGGCCACCTGGATGGCCAATGCAATCATGGTGCTGCTGGACCGGCATCTGGGGCCGGACTGGGGCGCGCGCCTCGACGACGTCGCCCTCTGGGAGCAGCTGCGCTACCTGGATCCGGCCGCCTTGTGGGCGGTCCACCGGGAACTCAAGGGCACCCTCATGGGCTTCATCCGGGAGGAGGCTCGGCGTCGCTTTGCGGACCACTGGACCGAAGCGAGCCAGGTCGTCGCGGCGGGCGCCCTGCTGCACCCGTACGCGCTCACCATCGGGTTCGCTCGGCGGTTCGCCACCTACAAGCGGGCCGGCCTCCTCTTCCGGGACCCGGACCGACTTCAGCGACTCCTCTGCGATCGCCGGCGCCCGGTGCAGATCATCTTCGCCGGCAAGGCGCATCCCGCGGACAATCCCGGCAAGGAGATCCTGCAGCAGGTGTACCGCTGGACTCACGACTCGTTCTTTCAGGGCCGGATTGCGTTCCTGGAGGATTACGACATGCACCTGGCCCACGCCCTGGTCGAGGGGGTGGATCTGTGGCTCAACCTCCCGCGGGTGCCGCTCGAGGCGTGCGGAACCAGCGGGATGAAGGCCGCGCTCAACGGGGTGCCGCAACTCGGCACCATTGACGGGTGGTGGGAAGAGGGGTACGACGGTAGCAACGGGTGGGCCATTCCCCTGCCGCCCGATCCCGACGACGCCCCGGCGCAGGACGCGCACGACGCCGAGCATCTCTACCGCCTGCTGGAGGAGGAGATCGTGCCGCTCTACTACGCCCGGGATGCGCGGGGCGTCCCACTGGGCTGGGCGGATCGGATGCGGAACGCGCTCCGGGTGTCCGGCCACCGGTTCACCGGCCGGCGCATGCTTATCGACTACATCGAGCAGTACTACGTGCCCGCGATGCGCGGCGATCCATTCACCGACGACCCCCCGCGCGGGTAGCCGATGGACGAGCGCCGCTCCACCGACCGCGGTCGGCTCGCGCACTCCGCCCTCCACACTCCCGAGGGCGAGCCGATCACGGTGATCCACCTGGCGGCGGAGTACTACCCCTACGCCCGGAGCGGCGGGCTCGCCGAAGCGGTGGCGACACTGGCGCGTTTCCAATCGGCCGCCGGGCTCCGGAGCGCGGCGCTCCTCCCGCTCTATCGCTCGGCCCGAACGGCAGCCGGTCCGCTGGAGGAGGTCGGCGACCCGCTCCGGGTCCGAATCTCCGGCACGGAGGACACCGGCCACCTCCTCCGGCACCGCGACGGTCGGAAGGGTACCCAGGTGTATTTCGTGCAGCACGATGGGTACTACGATCGCGAGCGGCTCTACGGCGACGCCACGGGCGACTATCCCGACAATCACCTCCGGTACGCCTTCTTCACCCTCGCAGCGCTCCAGGCCCTCCCCCGCATCGCCCAGGGCCCCGTGCTGCTCCACGTGCATGATTGGCACGCGGCGCTGGCCCTGGTGTACCTCAGGTCCCGATATGCCGGCCAACCGTTTTACGACCGCATCCGGACCCTGCTGTCGGTTCACAACGCCGGGTACCAGGGCCACTACCCGCCCTCGGTGATGCCCGAGCTGGGGCTGCCCTGGGAGCTGTTCAACTGGCGGCAACTCGAATGGCACGGCAAGGTCAATTTCCTCAAGGGCGGCCTGGTGTTCGCCGATCGGGTCGTCACGGTGAGCCCGAACCACGCCCGGGAGCTCCGGACCCCGGCCGGAGGGTTCGGTCTCCAGGAGGTGTTCGACTGGCTGGGCCCGCGCTTCTCGGGAATCCTCAACGGCATCGACCAAGAGGCCTGGAACCCCGCGACCGACGCCCAGATTCCGGCGGCATTCTCCTCCGACGACATGGCGGGCAAAGCCGAGTGCAAACGGGAGGTGCAGCGACTCTTCGGGCTCTCGGAGCTGGCGCAGGCGCCGCTCTTCGCGATGGCCGCCCGGCTGGTGACCCAGAAAGGGCTCGATCTGATCCTGGAGAGCTCGGCGCTGCTCTCGCTCGGCGCCCAGTTCGTGTTCATTGGAGCCGGCGAGGCGCGATTCGAGCAGGCGCTCACCGCCCTGGCCGCTCGACATCCCGACCGGATCGCGGTGGACACCGACTTCACCGACCGGTTGGAACACCTGCTGATGGCGGGGGCGGATTTTCTCCTCATGCCGTGTCAGTACGAGCCCTGCGGACTGACCCAGATGCGCGCGCAGCGCTATGGGGTGATCCCGGTGGTCCGCCGGGTGGGGGGACTGGCGGACACGGTGGAGGACGGGGTGACCGGTTTTGTCTTCGAACCCTACCACGCCGACCCGCTGCTCGGCGCGGCGCTCCGCGCACTTGATTGCTACGCCAGCCCGCCGGAGTGGGCTCGCATGAGAAGGAACGCGATGGGACGGGACTTCAGCTGGGAACGCTCGGTCGAGCGATACCTCGATGTCTATCGGCGGGCGCTGGAGCGCCCCGCCCCGTGAACCGCCCGATGGACTTCGTCCTGACCCTTCACAGCCACCTGCCTTACGTGCTCAATCACGGCCGATGGCCGCACGGCAGCGACTGGCTGTGCGAGGCGGCGGTCGACACCTATCTGCCGCTGATCGAGGCGCTCGACGCCCTCGCGTCCGAGGGCGTGGCGGCGCCGATCACGCTCGGCATCACCCCGATCCTCGCCAATCAGCTTGCCCATCCGGCGTTCGGCCGAGAGCTCGCCGCCTTCCTGACCCAGCGCCTGGCCGCGTGCGACGAGGCGGAGGAAGCGTTCGTCGCCAACGGAGAGGAAGATCTCGTTCCGCTGAGCGGGTACTGGCGCGAGCGGTACCGCCGGCTTCGGCGGCTGTTCGAGCGGTGCGACGGCGACCTGGTGGCCCAGCTTCGGCGGCACGCCTCCGAAGGACGGCTCGAGCTGCTCAGCTCGGCGGCGACGCACGGATTCCTGCCGCTCCTGGCGCGGGAGGAGAGCATCGCGCTGCAACTCGCCGTCGGGCGGGCCGAGCACGGGCGGCTGTTCGGTCGGACTCCCCTCGGCTGCTGGGTTCCGGAGTGTGCCTATCGCCCCCGTGGCGACTGGCAACCGGATCGGGCGGCTCCGTTCCTGCCCGACCGGCCGGGTCTGGAGGAGCATCTGGCCGGTCAGGGCTACCGGTACTTCTTCGTGGACGCGCACCTGGCGGAGGCGGGGAGGCCCCTCGGCCTCTATCGGGAAAACGGACGCCCGGACGGGATTCCGCTGAGCGACGAAGACACGCCCTGGCAGGAGGCCCGGCGATCCCCTTACCGCACCTATGAGGTGTCCCCGCGAAGCGGGCGCCCTTCGGTGGTCGCCTTCGTCCGGGATCCCCAGTCAACCCGGCAGGTCTGGAGCCGGCACGGCGGGTTTCCCGGCGACGGGGCGTACCTCGAATTCCACAAGATCCGATTCCCCGGCGGGCTCAAGTTGTGGCGGGTGACTCATCCACAGGCCGACCTCGGCCTCAAGGAGCCTTACGAGCCGAACACGGCGCGAGCCCGGGCGTGGGGTCACGCGGCGCACTTCCACTACGAGCTCAAGCGCCTCGCTGCCGCGCCCCGGACCCCCGGAGAAACGGTCATCGTGGCGCCCTTCGATACCGAGCTGTTCGGCCACTGGTGGTACGAAGGCGTTGATTTCGTCGCCGACCTCTACCGCCGCCTCCGGAGCCCCGACGGACCGCGGGCGCGGACGGCCTCGGAGCACCTCGCGGCGGATCCCTCGCGCCGGGGCATCGCTCTCGCCGCCGGCTCGTGGGGCGCGAATGGCGACTACAGCATGTGGCTCAACGAGGCGACCCGATGGACCTGGCAACGGCTCTGGGCACTCGAGGAGCGATTCTGGTCTGCGGCTCCCACCGCGATTTCCGACCCCGAATGCGCCGCCATCCTGGCGCAAGCCGCCCGGGAGCTCCTCCTCCTGCAATCGAGCGATTGGCAGTTCATCATCTCTACCGGCGCCGCCGGGGACTACGCCTCCACCCGGTTCGCCAACCATGCCTCGGACCTCGAGGGGCTCCTTCCCGCCCTGGAGGCCGGCGGGCGCGGAGGACTTCCCGCCGCACAGGAACGCGCCGAGGCGCTCCGCCGCCGGGACGACGTCTTCCCGGACATCCTTCCCGTGCTCGCGCGGGTGCTCGAGCTCCGCGCGAGGGTCTCCGCCCCACGATGACGACCGGCTCTGCGCCCCGCCGCTCGGTCGTCATCCACGCGCACTTCTACCAGCCGCCCCGGGAGGAGCCGTGGCTCGAGCTGGTGGAGCGGGAGCCCAGCGCGGCGCCGCATCACGACTGGAATCAGCGCATCGAACGGGAGTGCTATCACGCCGTGGTGGCGGCCCGCGTGCCGGCGGCCGACGGCCGGATTGCCCGGGTAGTGAACACGCTGGAGCAGATCAGCTTCAACGTGGGCCCCACCTTGGCGGAATGGCTGGAGCGGGAGGCGCCGGACACCTGGCGGGCGATCCTGGACGCCGATAACGTGAGTCGGCAGCGGCTGGGCGGGCACGGGAACGCCATCGCGATGCCGTACCACCACGTGATACTTCCCCTCGCCTCGCGGCGGGACAAGGTGACGGAGGTGCGCTGGGGGATCGCCGATTTCCGCCGCCGATTCGGGCGGGAGGCCGAAGGAATGTGGCTCCCGGAAACGGCGGTGGATGACGAAACCCTCGACGTGCTCGCGGCCGAGGGGATCCGCTTCACCATCCTGGCGCCCCA
>JBGPVQ010000170.1:0-6281 GCA_041491785.1 Gemmatimonadota bacterium
CAGCTCGAGGGCAGCCATGCTTCCCATCGCGCCGAGTCCGACGATTCCGACGTCCCAGGTGGTCACGGAGGGTTATCCTATATGTATGTCTCGACCGCGTACAACCTACTCCCTCATCGACCTCGAGCACATGGGGAGGCCGGAGTCGCTCGCGGCCTGCCTCCTCGAGACCACCGATGGCCCGCTGGTCATTGATCCCGGGCCGACCTCGACGCTCCCGCGGCTCCGGGCGGGCCTCGAGGCGCAGGGATACCAGATCGCCGACCTCTCGGCGCTGCTGCTCACCCACATTCACCTTGATCACGCGGGGGGAAGCGGCACGATCGCCCGGGAGAATCCCCGAGTTCGAGTGTACGTGCACGAGGCGGGAGCGCCTCACCTCGTGGATCCCGCCAAACTCCTGAACAGCGCCACCCGGCTTTACGGCGCCAGGATGGACGAGCTCTGGGGCGAGGTGGCGCCGGTGCCCGCCGGCCGGGTCTCACCGCTCACCGGTGGGGAACGCCTTTCACTGGGCGGCCGCCTCCTGGAAGTGGCCTACACGCCGGGGCACGCGTGGCACCATGTGAGCTACTTCGAACCGGAGAGCGGTGTCGCCTGGGTGGGGGACACCGCGGGGGTGATGAGCCCGCGACTCCCCTGCGTCCTGCCGGTCACGCCGCCGCCCGACTTCGATCTGGAAGCATGGCTGGCGTCGATTCACCGGATCAGGCAGTGGGAGCCGAAGGAAATCCTGCTCACGCACTACGGGCCCTCCACGGAGCCCGCCCATCATCTGGAGGAGCTGCGGTCCGGACTCCTGGTCTGGGCCGAACACGCTCGCGACAGTCTCTTGGTCACGGGGACGGATCAAGACCGGATCAGGTGGTTCGTCCAGGCGCTGGAGGGGTGGATCGAAGGGCGGGTAGCGCCGGAGCGGGCCAGTAAGTTTCTGGCCGGCGCGGGTCCCGAGGCATGCTGGCAGGGGCTGACCCGGTATTGGCGAAATAGACGTTAGCGCAGCACCCGGATCTTGATGTTTCGGAACGCCACCCAGTTGCCGTGGTCCTGCAGGCCGATGTACCCCGCCGCTGATTTCCCATACTCGGGCCACTGCTTGAACTTGCTGTCCGCGACGCGCTTGTTCCAATCGGCGCTCCCCAACTCATACTCGACGATCTTGCGCCCGTTGAGCCAGTGCTCGACGTGATTGCCCTTGACCAGGAGGCGCACCGCGTTCCACTCCCCCACCGGCTTCACCACGCCACGCGGGGCGGGATAGAGCCCGTAGTCCGAGCCCGCGGAGGTGAGCGGGGAATGTCCATCGGAATGCCGGTCGTCGTCGAGCACCTGCATTTCCGGCGCGCTGAAGTAGATGGCGTCCGGTCCTTCGATGCCGCGATAAAAAATGCCGCTGTTGCCGCCGGGGGAAATCTTCCACTCCAGGGCCAGCTCGAAGTCCTGGTACTTGTCGACGGTTACGATGTCGCCCGCCGCGGCCACCCGGGTGAGCGCGCCCTCCACCGCCTGCCAGCCGGCCGGCATGTCCGTCTTCATGTACCCGCGCCACCCGCCGGTGCCGACACCGTCGAACAGGAGCTGCCAGCCCGCCTTCTGCTCGGCGGGGGTCAGGGTGTTCTGGGCCAGCACACTTCCCGCGGTGACCGAACTCAGGAATAGGAGAATCGGGGTCTTCATACCGCCCATCCGGCGCGATAATCGCGGGTCAGATACTGGTTGGCTTCGGGCGCGTTGGATACGGTCATGGTGGCTGCGTCGTAGAGGATCTTCCTTCCCTGTCCCGTGCGCAGCGCCACGATACCGAGCAGCATGGTTTCGGTGAGCTGAGCGGCGTATTCGAACGGGGAACTCGGCTCCGCCTGCCCCTTGCACGCGGCGGCCCAATTGAGCTCATGGCTCAGGGTAATTCGCGGCATCGTCATCGGCACCACCTGCGCCTCCTGCATCAGTGCATCGGGCCAGATACGCGGCTTGGCGCCGTAGGTCTCGTGCATCAGAATGCCTTTGTCTCCGATGAAGATCACCCCGCCCTCGCGATTCATCACGACGTCATCGGGTAGCTGGTCAGGCCGGGGCGGCTGCAGGCCCCCGTCGTACCAGCTCAGCTTGACCGGCGGCTGGGAGCCACGAGCGGGAAACTCGTAGTGGACGGTCATCGCCAGCGGATAGGAGACCGGCTTGATTCGCGGCCCGCCGAACGGCGTCGAGGTGGCCTCGATACTGGTGGGCTGGGTGAGTCCCAGCGCCCAGTATGGGTGATCGATCAAGTGCGCCCCCATGTCCCCCAGGGCGCCGACTCCGAAGTCGAGCCAGCCGCGCCAGTTGAACGGGTGGTACACCGGGTGATAGGGAATGTCCTCGGCGACCGGCCCCAGATAGAGATCCCAACGGAGTCCGTCGGGAACCGGATAGCTCCCCCACATCGCGGCCGCCGTGGCCTCATTGATCGCGCGCTGGTTCCAGGAGGGCGGACTCGGCGCGGCACCCGGCGCGGGCGCGGCCGGCTGGGCGGGTCGCGGAATGCCCTGGGGCCAGATGGGCCGGTTGGTCCAGACATGCACTTCGCGCACCGGACCGATACAGCCGGCCTGAATCCATTCGTTGATGAGCCGGGCGTCGTCGCTCGAGTGGCCCTGGTTTCCCATCTGGGTCACCCGGCCGGTGCGCCGGGCGGTCTCCCTCAGGGCACGGGCCTCGTGCACGGAATAGGTGAGTGGCTTCTGCACGTAGACGTGTTTCCCCGCCTCCATCGCCGCCTTCGCGATCACCGCATGGTTGTGGTCGGGCGTGGCGATCACGACGCCTTCGATGTCCTTGGATTTGTCGAGCATCTCTCGCCAGTCGGCATAGCGCCTGGTCTTGGCGAATTGGTCCTGGAGCTTGATCGCGTCGGGGCGCGGCTTCCCCTCCCGGTCCTTCTGCCTCCCCGCGAGCGAACGTTCGACGTACCCGAAATCGACGTCGCACACCGCCACGATGTTCTGGGTAACCAGTGCCTCGGCGTTGCTCATTCCCACGCCGCCGGCGCCGACGATGGCCACGTTGAGGGTGTCGCTGGGGGTCTGGAATCCCCGCCCGAGGATGTGCCGGGGGAGTATGGTGGCGCCGAAGGCGGTGCGGGCAGCACCGGCGACGAAATCGCGACGGGTCACCTTGCGACGAGGCATGGGAGGGCGTCTCCGAGTAGAAGGAGTCCGGCCGGACGATCCCCGAAAATGTATAGTCGGGCCGCGTCGGCGGTTAGGCCTGACTCGCTCGACGTTCCCGGGTCACCGGCCCCGCCACGTCAACGCTTCCCTGCTCACGGCGGTACGGTGCGAGCAGCCGCCGCCAGCTCACGCTGAGTCGGGCGTACTCGCCGGTGCATTTCTCGCGTCGGTGCTCCGGCAGCCAGCCCTCCGCCACGATCTCGGGATACCGGTCGGGATCGCGCCCATAGATCCAGCAGATCAGGTTGTAGACCCGTTGGAGGTCCAGGCCATGGTCGTCCGCGAAGGCCAGGCTGTCGAGCCGGCCGGACCGGGCGCTGGTCACGAACCATCCCACCGCGCCGAACGCGAGGGAATCGCCGGAAGCCCCCTGCTCCAGAAGAAGGATTGTGGCGAGCTGATCGACCGCATCCTCCTCCCGGCCGGTAATCGGCAGGGCGAGGACGTCCACCAGCGCGTGCCCCATCTCGTGCATCAGCGCAAACACGATGGTGCCGGGGACGACGTACTCCCCGCCCGCCGTGGCCGCGAACCGATCGGAGAGGGACTTGAACAGCTCATAGCAGAGGGTCACCCGGTGGGTATCGGGGTCGTAGGACGCGTTGGGCTCGCTGCAATGCGCCGTCGCGAGCGTGATGTCCTTGGGGATTCTGAGCGAATCGTTGAGCCGCGCGGCGATAGTATCGAGAAATCGATGCGCCATCAGGCCGGACCGGAACGCCTGAAAGGTCGGCGCCGCGGGTCCGTAATCGGCGAGGAACCGGCCGGTATCGGGCGCCGCCCGACCCCCGTCGGCCCGCCGCGCGCTCCCGGGCGCCGGCCCGGACTTGCAGGCCACCGCAAAGACGGCGAGCAGCGTGAAGGCGTACGGCCTCCAGGCGACGCCGATACCTCGTCGAGCGCGATGGAGCAAGGCTAGCGCCCGGTACGGGTCGAGTCTTCCGGCATGGTGCGATCCCCCTTCGCCGGAAGGTATCCGGCGTGCCCCATGGCGCCAACCGGACCGGTGTCGCCTCGGGAGCGGGTGAGCTCGCCCAGCCGTCGCTCGATCGTCTCGGGTATGCCCAGCCGGTCGGCAATCGCGGCCAGGCGCTCCTCGCTCCGCCACATCCACTCGAGCACCGAAAGCTCTCCGGCAAATGCCCTGCGCTCCTCCTCCTCGTGGAGGGCCATCTCGAGCGCCATGCGGATTTCGGGGTGCATGGAGCTGAGGGAGGTCTTGAGGGTATCGAGCGGGGGCCGGACCAGGCGGGCGCGCGCGACAGTGTGGAACACCCGTTGGGAGCCGCCTGCGGCCTCCAGCCAACGGACTGCCTCGGTAACCGTGGCGGCGCTCCCCCCCAGCGGATTCACCCGGGGCAGAAGCCGCGCGGCCACCAGGCGCGCGTCCATCCCGGTCAGCACCACAGTCGACTGATAGAATCTCCGGCGGATCCGGTTGGCAGCGAGGGAGCTCGGTTCCGCCAGGTGCGCCACCTCCAACGCCCACCCATCGGGGGCGGCGTCGTCGGGGAGGAGCCGTGCGGCGCGGATGTGCCGCAGATTGAGTCGCAGCTCTTCGCCGCCCTCGAACCCGACCCGGAGCGCGGGCCGTCGGGCCAGGCCGAGGGCAGTCAGCGCCGACAGCCCCGCCCAGGCGACCACCGCGGCCGGGGCAAAGGCCACCGCGAGCACCGGCCCCAGGCCGATCAGCCCGTAACGCCCCAGGGTCCCGATGCCGTACAACAGGTACCGGCGGTTCCGGCGGAGGAATCGGGAGCCATAGCGCCAGGCGGCGAACTCGGGCCGGAGCGGCCGGCCGATCCGAATCACCTCGAGGCCGTCATCCAAGCGGGCGAGGCCGATGTTATCGGAGGAGGCACGGACCCGGGTCGCGGCGAACCGGCGCTCGCACTCCTCGACCGCCTCCCAGCGTTCATCGAACGGGGTGAGGTTCCACCGGCCGCAGCGAACGCAGACCACCCAGAGCCGGCCCCGCACCGCATCGAACGCGATCCGCCGGCCGACGGGGAGATGTTCGACCGACTGGTTGGTCCCGAGGGCAGCCCGGCAGAAGAGACAGGTCGAATACACCGCCCGCTCCCGAAATTCGTGGTGCTGCCATTCTGGAGGAACGCCGCACCGCCCACAAGGCGAGCCATCGACTCGTCACTCGACTGTCATGGGGCTGTAACCCTGGTGGTTCGACCTGGAAACCACCTTCACCGAGAACTTCGGGCGGCGGACCAGGATTGAAAGCGATTGGGATCTGGTGAAGGAGGAGAGCACGCGCTGGGACGACCGTCACGGCACGCCGCCGAACTACGTCCGCGCGGTTGGCGAGGCCGGGCTCGGCGGTGGCTTGATCAAGGGGCGGATCGGCAACGGGAACATCGGGGTGTGCCGGCGGCCGCCCCCGGGTGACCTGGTCCGCGCGGCGAGCGTGAACCCAGGCGTCCCGGCGGCACCAGTCGGTGGTAATCTGGACCCCGCCCACCAGGCCGGCGGCAAAGTTGTAGAGCAGGGCACCGATGAAGCGGACGATGAAGCCGACAATTCCCCTTGCATTTCTGTTGCTGGGCCCGCCGCGGTCCACTCGCCTAGGAGTATCGCGCGGGCGCTAAGACCACTAGGCCACGACAGCAGCAAATGCGCGTCACGCC
The DNA here is from genome assembly GCA_041491785.1 of Gemmatimonadota bacterium. Lineage (GTDB taxonomy): Bacteria > Gemmatimonadota > Gemmatimonadetes > Gemmatimonadales > GWC2-71-9 > JABFSM01. The sequence goes on from JBGPVQ010000170.1 coordinate 5,852, forward strand.
GCTGGCCCCGGCGGTTGGGGTGCTCCCGTGGGGCGCTGAGAGGCAAGAGTGGCGTTCAACTTCTGGAGTTCTTGATAGCAAGGGTACGCATACTTCTGAGCCGAATACGCGGAGATCGGTAACACGATGCAGAGGAGCAAGAACAGGAGCATACCGATCAACGGTACGCCGCGTGAGATCGAGCTGAATTCATCCATGGTGATGTCCCTGGGTTCTTGTTTCTCTCAGGAGCGGAACCAGTGCGCAGGTCTACTGCTTGGCAAGGTGCTCGTTAATGCGTTTTGCGGAGTTGTTGGCATCTACCATTCCCCAGATCCAAAGAATCGGCGTTGTGCTGAAGCCGATGACGATAAACATTAGAAGGAACGAAATCCCGTACAGAACGATGAACAGAACGCCCTTTCCAATCTCGCCGTTATAGATCTGCCCG
>JBGPVQ010000171.1:0-6242 GCA_041491785.1 Gemmatimonadota bacterium
CGCTCCTCCACGCGGGAGACCGGGTGCGCTTCGAGCCGGCCGAATGATCGAGGTCGTCAAGGCGCCGCCCTTCGCCACGATTCAGGATCTGGGCTGGGATACCGGCCGCGCGATCGGGCTGCCGCGGAGCGGCGCAATGGATCCGGCCTCGCTCCGACTTGCCAACGCCGTGGTGGGCAATTCGCCCGGCGCCGCCGCGATCGAGTGGGCACTCGGCGCCGGGACGCTGCGGTTCGAGGAGGAAGCGGTCGCGGTCGTCGCGGGCCGGGTGGATATCCGGCTGGATGATCGAGCGGCGGCCCCGTGGACGCCACTCCAAGTCCATGCCAGCTCGACGCTCACTATCACCCCGCAGGCGGGCCGGCGATTCGTCTACGTCGCCGTGCGGGGCGGCGTGGACGTGCCGCGGGTGCTGGGCAGCCGGTCGACCTACTTGCCGGGTGGCTTCGGCGGGCACGAGGGACGCCGCCTCAAGACCGGGGACCGGCTCCCGATCGGAGCGCCGGTTCTCGAGACGGCCAGCCGGGTGACCGCTTTTCCGGAGCGCCCTGGCGAGCACCCGGCGGAGCCCAGGATCCGGGTAACCCGCGGCCCCCAGTGGAACCGGTTTGACCCTGCGGCGCGGGAGGCGTTCTTCGCCGGCCGATTCACGGTGTCTCCCGCGTGCGACCGGATGGGGTATCGGCTGAGCGGGCCGGTCATCACTCCCCGGGAAACGGCTACGTTGCCCTCCGAAGCGGCCTGTCCCGGCGCGGTGCAGATTCCCGACGGCGGCCAGCCGATCGTCCTCATGCCGGACGGGCCGACCGTCGGTGGATATCCCAAGCTGGCGGTGGTGATCGAAGCCGATCTGGGCCTCCTGGCCCAACGGCCTCCGGGGGCCGAGGTGCGCTTCGTGGAGGTGACGCCGGCAGAGGCGCGCGCGACCCGCGGCCGGTGAATAGCCCGATTATGATTCTCCGAATGAGTCCCCTGTGGATGGTGCTCATCACCTTGGTCCTGCTGCAGACCTCGGTGATTTTCACGACGATTTACCTGCATCGCTCCAAGACCCACGGCGGTCTCGAGCTCAATCCGGTGGTCGGATTCCTGATGCACCTGGAGTTGAGCCTCTTTACCGGCGTCATTCCGCGCGAATGGGCCGCGGTGCACCGGAAGCACCACCACTTTTCCGACGTGGAAGGTGATCCGCACAGCCCCTACCTGCGCGGGCTCTGGACCGTGTTGCTGGGCAATTACTTCCTCTACCGCAATGAGGCCCGGAATCCGGAAACCATCCTCAAGTACACGCCGGACTGGAAGAACGACCCCCTCGACCGACTCCGGATCATGCGGTTCGCAGCGCTGGGCGGCCTGGCGATTTTTGTCGCGCTGTTCGGATTCCTGTGGGGCCCCATCGCCTGGGTAACCCACATCGTGCTGTACGTGCTGCTCAACTCGATGATCAACAGCGTCTGCCACATGGTGGGTTATCGCAACTTCGCGAACAAGGCCACCAACCTTCAATGGGTGGCGCTGCTCACCGGCGGAGAGGGCCTCCACAACAATCACCATGAGTTCCCCAGCTCGGCGCGGCTGGCGGTCAAACGCCGGGAGATCGACCCCGCCTGGCCGGTGATCCGGCTGCTCGAGAAGCTCCGGCTGGCCAAGGTGCGGCCGCTCCCGGTGGCTCGGGCCATCGCGGCGCGATAATGGGGCGGCCGCTGGTCAAGCGCCATCAAGGGCTGGTACGCCTTACCCATTGGCTCAATGCGATTGTCCTCACCGGGATGATCGCGAGCGGCATCCGCATCTACGAAGCCTTTCCCCACTTCGGATGGAAGGGGCACCTGATCGGGGTGCCCAATCCGTTCGATGCACAGCGTTTCGGCGGATTCCCGGGCTGGGCCAAACTCGGCAATGGTCTCGCGGCGGCGCTCAACTGGCACTTTGCGCTCGCGTGGCCGTTCCTGATCGGCGGGGCGCTCTATCTGATCTATCTCTTCGGGTCGGGAGAATGGCAGAGCCTGCTGTTCGGCCCGAGGGACCTGGGCCCCGCCGTGCAGATGAAGCTCTACTATCTGCGGCTCCGGAAGGAGCACCCGGCGCAGGGCAAGCACAACGCCCTGCAGAAGGGAGCGTACAGCTTCATCCTGGCGCTCGGCGCGTTGAGCGCGCTCACCGGTTTCGCGGTCTACAAGCCGGTGCAGCTCCATTGGCTGACGACACTCTTCGGCGGGTACGAGCTGGCCCGGTACTGGCATTTCGTCGCGGTCTGGCTCTTCATCGCGTTCACGATCGTGCACGTGGCGCTGGTCCTGCTGGCCGACCCCGCGTCGCTCCGCGCCATGATCACCGGGTGGTACCGCGGCAGGTTCCCGAGCCATGGCTGAGCGCCGCCGCATTCTCCCCAAGGTTGACCGTCGCGACTTTTTCCGCCTGGGGCTGGCCGCCGGACCCGCGGCGCTCGCGGCGGCGTGCGGCTGGGACGGCGGGCCGGTGCTCCGGCCCAAGCTCGAGATGATCGGCCGGGCCAACGACTGGATCGGGGAGCACCTGCTGGAGTCGGGGTCCCGAGCGGCGCCGGAGTATCCGGTCACCGCGCGCACCATCGGGCAATTCCCCGCCTATTTCGTGAGTGACGACGTGCCGATGCTGGAGCAGCCGGAGTCCTGGGGGCTCGAGGTGGGTGGCCTGGTGGGGAAGCCGGTGCGGCTGACCCTGGCGCAGCTCAAAGCGCTGCCGAGTGTGACCTATACCGTCAAGCATCATTGCGTGGAGGGATGGACCGCGGTGGCCACCTGGACCGGCGTGCGGGTGAGCGCGGTGACCCGCTTCGTGGAGCCGAGCGCCGAGGCGCGCTATATCCGGTTCGACTCGTTCGACAGCGGGTATCTCAACGGCTGGGACTTGAAGAGCGCCATGCATCCGCAGACCATTCTGGCGTACGCCTGGAACGACCGGCCGCTCCAGCCCGACCACGGTGCTCCGCTCCGGCTCTACAGTCCGGCAAAGCTGGGCTACAAGCTCACCAAGTATCTCACCGCGATGACGTTTACCCGCGAGCGGCCCGGCGGCTACTGGGAAGATCGCGGCTACCCCTGGTTCGGAGGAGTCTGACGATGCGGCGGATGATGGCGGTTTGGGTGATGGTGGTCAGCGTGGCGGCCTGCGGCTCGAAGAAGACCGACGCCGCGAACATGCCCGCTTCCGGCACCATGATGGCCGGGGACTCGATGGCGATGATGGCGGCGCCGATGCTGCCGAAGGTGCGCTTGCACTTGGACTCGCTGGCGTCGAGCAGCGCCGCGATGCACGACGCCGCGATGGCCGGTCACGCCGCGGTGATGGGTGGCCTCCTCCAGGCCATGCAGACCGACCTGATGCACATGGGAATGCACAGCGACTCCGCCTACGAGGCGCTGGCCGACTCGGTGGTCAAGGACCAGGTGGCCATCGCGGCGGCACCGGCGGCGCAGCAGGCGGAGCTGGTGCGGCAGCACCTCGACCGGGTGCGGCGGCTCATGGCGGTGTACGATGGGATGGTGGGCAAGGGGAGGCGGGGGTAGTACCCGGGCTCCATCGCGGTTGTGCGTCTAGCCCGGACTACCTTGTCCAGATGACAATCGCGGCACAACTGTCGTTCAAGAATTCACCGGGGATTTCGGCAACACCGCGGTACACCTCGATCATCTCGATCTGGTTTGGACTGATTCGACTGAGCATCTCACCGACCGATCCTCGCATCTGTGCAAGCGCCGCCTGATACGAGCCGGTCCTTCGCCTCGCTTGTTCCGCGGGGTCCAAGCTCGGATCGCTGGAAACCATGGTGATGAGGACATTGCCTTCCGGGATCACCTGAATTCCATCGATCCAGACCGACACCTTGGGCGGGAGCACGTCACACCGTGCGAACGCGACCTTGGTCGGCATTCCGTCCGGCTGAATGGTCACCCTTGCCCCGGGGACCGATTGAAGCAGCTCCGCGGTGCGGGTTGCGCCTCGTCGTTCGATGTCCTTGCGGGAAATCACTGTGCCGAGGCCAATCCGCATTCGACGGAACACATCGTCGTACTTGGTCGTGTTCGAGTACTCGATCGGCTTCATCCCTTTGCCGATGACTGTGATGTCGGGCAACTGATAGGAACCTGGTGCCAGCACAATGGTTCCCACCCACATTCGGTTCGTGCGAAGATCAGCCTGCAACGCCTGCGCGTTGTAGCCGATCCTTCTGACTGTAAAGGCGAAGACACTGCGAGGGAGGCCACGCAGAACGAAACTGCCGTCGGCGGCCGTAGTCGCAGAGGCAATGCCATCTGGAGAGACTACCTGGGCACCCTCCAGCCCATCCCTCAGGGGTCCTACCACTCTCCCTCGGATCACGCCCAATGAGTCCTTGGGAACCTGAGCGGCCAGTTGAAAGGGACTTGGTAAGAGCGCGAGAAGAACACCAATCGATTTGATGCGACGTGAGATGACCGCGGTCATAGGTCGATGCCCAATTAGCCATCACTGCAGAGCCCTGTGGACGAGACAGTTGGCCCTCCGCTGCATGTCTCTCAACGGATTCGAAACCACGAGTCCGCGGCCGCTTCAGAGCCGCAGCGTCCGTGGGCAAGATAGCCGCTACAAGGGGGAAGCAGGGCGCGGACCGAAGGTCTTCGGGTTTCGTTCGCTAGAAGATCTGCTAGGTGTCCTCACTCCGTAGCGTCATTGTGTCGAGCACCGATCAAGTGACCGATACTGTATCGCCTCCCGCACCTGCGGCGCGCCGATCTCCCCCGCCCCCGCCAGATCCGCAATCGTCCGCGCCAGCTTGAGCACCCGGTGGCACCCCCGCGCGGAGAGGCCGAGCCGCTCCACCGCCGCCCGCAGGATCTCCCCGATTTCCTGATCGAGCCGGCAGTGCCGCCGCACCTCTCGCGATGACATGTGGGCGTTGGCGAAGAGTCCCGGCCGTCCTAGAAATCGTTTCCGCTGCCGCGCCCGCGCCGCTTCCACCCGCGCCCGGATGACAGCGCTCGACTCCGCTCCCTGAGTCGCAGCCAGATCGGTGTAGCGCACCGCGGGCACCTGCAGATGCATATCGATCCGATCCAACAGCGGCCCGGAGATCCGGGCAAGGTAGCGCTCGACCAGCATCGGCCCGCAGCGGCAGGGATGCACCGGATCTCCCAGGTGGCCGCAGGGACACGGGTTCATGGCGGCCACCAAGGTGAACCGCGCCGGAAAGGTGAGCCGCGCCAACGCCCGGCTCAACGTGACCACGCCATCCTCCAGCGGCTGCCGCAGTACCTCGAGCACGTGGCGATGAAACTCGGGCAGCTCGTCGAGAAAGAGCACCCCGCCGTGCGCCAGGCTCACCTCCCCGGGACGCGGGGAGGGCCCGCCGCCCACCAGCCCCGCATCACTGATAGTGTGGTGCGGCGCCCGAAAGGGCCGCGCACCGATCAGCGCCGCCCCCGCGGGAAGCAGCCCGGCCACGCTGTGAATCTTGGTAATCTCGAGCGCTTCCTCGAGCGAGACGGCCGGGAGAATCGACGGCAGCCGCCGCGCCAGCATGGTCTTCCCCGCCCCGGGCGGCCCGATCATGAGGAGATTGTGCCCACCCGCCGCCGCGACCTCGAGCGCACGCTTGGCAGCCAGCTGCCCCCGCACATCGCCAAAGTCTGCGGCATCCGGCGCGGGCGCCGGCAAGTGCCCGAGCGCAGTGTGCGGCGCGGGCTCGATGGGCGCGACTCCGCTCAAGTGGCGGGTTACCTGCAGCAACGACTCGGCTCCCCGTACCTCGATTCCTTCGACCACCGCCGCCTCGGCGACGTTGGCCGCGGGAAGTATCACGCCGGAGGCACCCGCCGAACGTGCCGCCAGCACCATCGGCAAGGCGCCCCGCACCGGGCGGAGATCTCCCTGCAGGCCCAGCTCGCCCAGGAACACCTGGCCGTCGAGGGCCGGGGCGGCAAGCTGCTCGCTGGCGGCCAGGATCCCGAGCGCGATGGCCAGATCGAAGGCGGAGCCCTCCTTGCGAACGTCCGCCGGGGCGAGATTGACCGTGGTTCGGCGGAGCGGGAACTCGAACCCGGCGTTGACCAGCGCCGCCGTAACTCGCTCTCGGCCCTCCTTGACCGCTCCCTGCGGCAGGCCGACGGTGGCGAAGCTCGGCAGGCCGTTGCTGAGATCCACCTCCACATCCACCAGGTAGGCATCGATGCCGAGTACGGCGGCGGAACGAAGCCGGGCGAGCATGCCGGGAGGGTATTGCC
>JBGPVQ010000172.1:0-6198 GCA_041491785.1 Gemmatimonadota bacterium
CGTACGATGCTGGGGAAATCGGAGAATCACTTCCTCTGGATGTTTCGCACCTACACCATCGCGTGGATCGAGCTCGCGCTCTGCGTCCCTATCGCTGTCGGGCTGGCTCGCCGCGTTCCCTTCCGTGCGCCCCATCGGGTCCGGGCCTTCGCGGTTCACCTGACCGGCAGCGCCGTCTTCGGCGTCGCGCACCTCCTGCTCGATACCGTGCAGGTCAATCTGATCCAGCATACCCGAGTGCCGCTCTTGGGCTGGACCGCTTACCTGATCTCCTGGTACATGCTGCGCGACGTCTTCATCTACTGGACCATCGTGGGGATCCTGCAGGCGGTCTGGTTTCAGCGCGCGCTTCGCCAGCGCGAGCTCGGGGAGGCAAGGCTTCGCGCCGATCTCGCCACCGCCCGACTCGCGGCCCTACAGTCGCGGCTGGAGCCGCACTTCCTCTTCAACGCGCTTAACACCGCGGTCATGATGGTGCGCGGGGATAATCGCGATCGAGCGGTCGAAGTGCTGCTGGAGCTGAGCGAGCTGCTGCGGTCGGTCATCCGCGTCGAGGCCGCCCCGACCGTACCGCTGGATCAGGAGTGGGAATTTATCCGACGCTATCTCGCGCTCGAAAAGGCCCGATTCGAGGATGGGCTCACGGTCGACATGGACCTTGCCCCCAGCCTGAAACGCGAGAAAGTGCCATTCCTGACCCTCCAGCCCCTCGTGGAGAACGCCCTGCGCCACGGAGTTGCCAAACGGACCGGCGACGGGCCAGGGAAAGTGGAGGTGATCGCGCGACGGGAGGGAGAAACGCTCTGTCTCGAGGTATGGGACAACGGGCCGGGCCCCGCCGGCGGTACCGGAGTCGGGGCCACGACCCAGCCGGAGGCCCACACCGGCCTCGGCCTAGCAAACGTCCGCGCGCGGCTCCGGGAGCTCTATGGCGAACGGGGCCACCTCACGATAGAGCCGGCACCGGGCGGGGGGACCCTGGCGACGGTGACACTGCCATGCAGCGGAGACTGAACCGCGCGGGCGTCACCTCACCCCGGAGAGCAACCTCAGGGGTACTCCGCCGCGGGAACCCCGGACCGAATCCTCGGTTGGCCGGCGACCAAATGGAATTCCAACAACGTTCTGGTGGGAAGGGATTTGACGGCCCCTTCGATCCGCACCATCACGCCGAGCGTTGCAGCCCTCCCATCACCACTCGTCCGTCCGAATCGGTCAGCGGGACCGGCGCGGTCAACGCATGCCCCTGGGCGTATCCGATTCCCAGCGCCCGGAGCTTGCGGAGGACCGGTTCGCTGCCGACTTGTTTCGCGATGGTGGAGATCCCCATGCTCCGTCCGATCTGATTTACCGCACCGACGATGCTCCCGTACATTGGGTCATCGACAACTCCCCAGATGAACTGCCCGCCGATCTTCACAAAATCGACCGGCAAGGTCTTGAGGTAGGTAAACGAGGTCACGCCGCTCCCGAAATCCTCCAGCGCCACGCCGCACCCGGTGGCCCGGATTCCGGAAAGGAATCGCAGGGTCCGGGCAAGGTTGCCGAGCACCGCGGTCTCGGCGATCTCGAAGCAGAGGGTCTCGGACGGGATTCCGTACTTGGCCATTTGTTGCTCCAGGAGGGGCACCAGACCATCGTCGGCGAGCGCGGACGCGCTGAGATTGATCGAACACATCGGCAGCTCGGAGTCCGGATGCTCGCGACGCCATTGCCCGAGAAGCGCGATCGTCTCCCGTACGACCCACCGGTCGATCGCCGGCATGAGGTTGTAGCGCTCCGCCTGGGGGAGGAAGTCGGCTGCTGCCTGCATGCGACCCTGGCCGTCCGGAAGCCGCAGCAGGACTTCAAAGCGAGGACGGGCCGGGCGTTCCGGCTGCAGCGGGACGATCGCCTGGGCGTAGAGATGGAAATGGCCCTCGTCCACGGCTCGGGCCAGGCGGGTGACCCGCCGGGCCATCGCCTGCGACATGCCGGCCGAGTCTCGTCCGGGCCGCTCGAGATGGACCCGATTGCCTCCGCCATCCTTCGCCGTATAGCAGGCGGCGTCGGCAGCCCGCAGCACCGATGCGATTCCACCGCTCTCAGCCGTCACTGGGATCAAGCCGATGCTGGCACCGATTGAGAAGGCCTTACCTTCCCATTCGAATCGGAACTGCTCGACCCCCGCCCGAAGGCTCTCCGCGATCCGTCCCGCCTCGGTCAGCGGACAATTCTCCAGGAGGACGCCAAACTCATCTCCGCCGAGGCGTGCCAACGTATCGCGCTTGCGCATGTGACGCCTGAGGAGGGTGCTGAGACTCCGGAGCAGATCGTCACCGGCATCGTGGCCGCAGGTATCGTTGATCACCTTGAATCGGTCGAGGTCCAGGCAAAGGAGCACGTGCTCCGCGGCGGTCTCGCTCAGGCCCTTGACTACGCGCGACAGCCGGCGCTCGAACTCCCGCCGATTGATCAGGCCGGTCATGGCGTCGTGGGTGGCTTCATAAGAGAGCCGGTGGCCCACCCGGCGCTTTTCACTCTCATTCTGGATGACCAGCACGACCCCGACTGTTGCCCCATTGCGGTCCAGGATCGGAGCCGCCGAGTCGCCGATGGGGATCTCGGTTCCATCCCGACGGAGCAATAACACGCCGTCCTCCAGATCGATCGCCCGCCCTTCCTCCAGGCAACGCGCCGCCGTGTTCGCGACCGGTTGCCGGCTGGCCTCGGAGATGAGGGGCAGCACGGCGTCCAGCGACTGCCCCAGCGCATCCTCCGCGTCCCAGCCGGTCATACTCTCGGCGACCGGGTTGAGATAAGTGATCCTGCCCGTGGCGTCGGTCGTGATGACGGCGTCCCCGATCGATTCGAGGGTGGCGCGGGCCTGCTCGTTGTTCCGGGAGCGAGTTTCCTGGGTGCGGCGCCACCGGGTGAGATCGCGCAGCGTCACCAGCGACTGCGAATCGCTGGATTCACCGAGCGGACGCCGAGACAGCTCAACCGGGAATTCGCTCCCATCCCGCCGCCGGGCGAAGCAGCTGACGGTCCCGCCGGCCGTCGAGACGGCGGGCGATCCGCCGTCAGCGTCGACGTCCGGCTCCAGCAGCCGGTGAAAGCGCGTCGGGATGAACCGGCTCATCGGTTCACCGAGCAGCTCCTTCTCGGTCCACCCGAAGAATCGCTCGGCCTCCAGATTGAGCGCCGTTACCCGCCCGTGCCGGTCGACCACAACCATGGCATCGGGCGCGGCATCGAGTAGCTGGTGAAATTCGCTGGGTGCTGAGATCAAGCGAGCCCCTCCGTGGACCGGAGTGTCAATATTCTTGCCGGCGACCCGCCCTCCGTCCGCCGCCCTGAGAGCCGCCTAGCGAGCCGCCTAGCGAGCGGTCAATGCCAACCGACCAGCCACCACACCGAGTCCCGCCGCGCCCGACGAATCGCGCAGCGAGGATTTTCCACATTTGTAGAGAAGTTTATTAAGAAGTGCAAAGAAGCGACATAGCTCTTTTGAATGGTTTGGGAATTAATCCCAAGGGATTATCTCAGGACAATACTTGCGCAACTCTTTGCCGTCAAAGGAGTTGGCCTTTGTCCTGCTCCGGCGGTTGGTCGGTATCGCGCCAGAGCCGGGTCAATGGACGGCGATGTGCAGACGCTCGGCGATCTGGCTGAAGAGCAATCCGGTGAGCTGGGGGTAAGACCACGATCCCACCCAGTACGCTGCGAATCGTCCGGGCGAAACTCACGACATCCTCTTGGCGTACCCCGTCGGGCTTTGCCTCCGGTACCTCCCCCATGGCCTCGTCGGCATCCGCCGGAGCGGCGTGGATTCGGAAATCCCGCTGCTCCCGGATCAGGAGGATGCCGGTGACTATTCGGCTTGCCGAATCGCCCTCGCAATCCGCTCGGCAAGATCTCCCGGCACCTTGATCCGCCGGAGCCGGGCCCGAACCCCGTCCAGCACCCGCTCCTCGAAGCGAAACTCCCGGGCGCACCGCTCGCACTCCTCGAGGTGGGCGCGCACCTGGATGGTCTCCTCGCCGGAGAGTTCTCGATCCAGGAAATCATCCAGCCGGTCGAACGCCTGGCGGCAGCTCAACGGCTCCGTCATCCGACCTCCTCCTCCATTTTGCGGGCGGGCACCACCCCCTGCTCCACCGCCGCGTTCCAGAGCGCCCGCTGCAAATGACGCCGCGCGCGGTGCAGTCGCGACCGCACCGTGCCGATCGGGACACCCAACATCTCGGCGATTTCCTGATAGGTCAGATCTTCAATGAAATAGAGCGCCGCCACCATCCGGTATTCCTCCGGGAGCGCGGCGATGGCCGCGTTCACCTGCTCGCTGTCCAGCCGCGCCAAAAGTGCCGCGGCCGGGTCGTCCAATACATCCGAGAGGCCGAGGTCGGCGCTCCGCTTCCACAAGTAGAGCTCCGGGACATCGGCCAGGTCCACTGTGGCACCTTCCCGCCGCGCCTTTCGGTACTTGCTGTAGAATGCGTTCGCCAGGATTCGGAAGAACCAGGCCCGGAAGTTGGTACCTGGTTCGAAAGAACCGAATCCCTTCCACGCGAGGAGCGCCGTGTCCTGGACCAAGTCCTCCGAGTCAGAGGAGTTGCCGGTAAGGCGATAGGCCGTCCGGTACGCCGGCTCAAGGAGCGGGTGGAGCAGCGCCTCGAAGGCCGCGGGGGAGGCAGGCGAGTCGTTGGCCGTCACCCGGGAAGGATAGCGCCACTTCGAGTCACAACGCCGCACCTCCCGCCCGAGTTCCCCGAACCGGCGCCTGCTTGCGCCGGCTTCCGACTGGGAGCCAACTTTCGAGTTGTTCCCCGGGGATCGATGACCGAACCAACCGTGAGAAGTGGGCGTCTGCGCGCGATCGCGAGGATCGCGGCCGTCGGGCTGTGGACCCTCGCGGTGTTCCTGGTCTGGGCGGTCGGGGCGGTTGCGACGCTACTCTTTCCGCGACCCCGGCTCCGCTGGCGGCAACGGGCGGTGCGGGTATGGTCAAAGGGGTTGGGCCGGATCGTAGGCATGCGGCTCACGATCGTGGGATCGCCGCCCACCGCACCCTTCTTCCTCGCGTCGAACCACCTCAGCTACGTGGACATCTTCCTCCTCCACGGCTGCCTCGACGGCGTCTTCATCGCCAAGCGGGAAATGCGGCGCTGGCCGGTACTGGGGCCCCTCGCCCATCTGATGGGGACGATCTGGGTCAACCGCGAATCCCGCCGCGACGCCATTCGCGTCCTCGACGCGATCGACGAGGCCATCGCCCGGGGCGATGGGGTGATCCTCTTCCCGGAGGGCACCACCTCCTCCGGCGAGGGACTCCTTCCCATGAAGCCGGCCCTCTTCGACTGGGCGGCCCGGGAGGCGTACCCGGTGCACCACGCCACCATCACCTATCGCACCCTGCCGGGCCGAATGCCGGCGCGCCTGGCGGTGTGCTGGTGGGGGGATGCGGCCTTCGGCGCGCACGCCGTGCGGCTCTGCCGCCAGCGGGGATTCGAGGCGGTGGTGGAGTTCGGCGCCGAGCCGGTCCGATCCACGACGCGGGGGGAGCTGGCGGAGCGGATTCAGGCGGAGATCTCGTCGCGCTTCGTGCCACTGGGGTGACGCTCGACGGCCGCTCGCTATCTTTCCCGGGTCCCTTTTCACCCATGCGCAAGTGCCGCGGGGCGGCCACAAGGCCCATACCATGTCATGAAGGAGGAGAGATCATGAGCACCGATCGCCGGGATTTCCTTGGCACGTTGATGGCCGCCGGCTTGGCCGGGAGGACATTCGGCCTGCCCGGAAGCCCACCGGCAGCCACCGCCCCGGCCGCCGGCACGGCCGGCCATCCAGCCGACTCCTCATGGGATGTCTCCTGGACCGAGCGGGTCAATGGCGCGCACCGCGCCCTGTTCGACTCGCCCGAGGTGTCCGAGGGGTTGGCGTTCCTCCGAGCGCTGGTCTGGATCAAGGACTATGGCGAGGTGTACGGCGCCAAGCCGGCCGAGATGAGCGCGGTAGTGGTGGTCCGGCACAACGGGATCTGGATGGCGATGAATGACGAATTCTGGAACCATCACCACATTGGGGCGCTGCTCAAGATCACCGACCCCAAGACCAAACTGCCGATCCGGCGGAATCCGTTCCTCGGTCCCACGCCGTTCCCCGACCTTCCGCCCCAGGTTGCCGACAACGTGCTCACCACGGTGCTGGGCACGGCCA
>JBGPVQ010000173.1:0-6184 GCA_041491785.1 Gemmatimonadota bacterium
CGCGCTGGTTCACCGGAACCAGTACGGCAATGCCATCTCCCTCTTCACCACCAGCGGGCGGGCGGCGCGCGAGTTCCGCTACCGGGCCGGCATCAGCATGCTGGGCGTCAACATCGGCGTGGTGGCGCCGATGGCGTTCTTCCCGTTCGGGGGCTCCCGCGGCTCGTTCTATGGAGACCTCAAGGCGCAGGGGCGGGACGCCATCGAGTTCTACACCGACCAGCGGGTGGTGATTTCCAAGTGGTGAATACTCGGTACTGCGGTCCGATTGACGGCGTCGTCTAACCGTTTCGGTACGGGGGCTGCATATTAGGAGGGAGACTGCGCCGAGGGCCGGGAGCCCCGGAAGCCAGGAACCCAGGAGCGAGAGATGAGCACCACCGTCACATCGGTCACCAGCGCCGTCCAGTCCGGCTGGAAGGACTTCATCGTTCCCGCCGCCACACCCTACTACAAGGATCCGCTCGTCCTGGTCGAGGGGAGTGGCTCGACCGTTACCGATTCCGAGGGCCGAGAGTACCTCGACTTCTTCTGCGGCATCCTCACCACCGGCATCGGGCATTGCCACCCCGAGGTGGTGGAGCGGGTGCGCGAGCAGGTGGGCCGCCTCGGCCACACCTCGACCCTTTATCTCAACGAGCCGCAGGTCAACGCCGCCCGCCGGCTTGCCGGCATCGCGCCCGGCAAACTCCGAAAGACGTTCTTCACCAACAGCGGCACCGAGGCGGTGGAAACCGCCATCATGCTGGCCCGGATGTTCACCGGCCGCGACGAGATCATTTCGCTCCGCTATGGCTACTCCGGCCGCTCCGCGCTGGGTACCACGCTCACCGCCATGAGCGGGTGGGCTCCGCTGGGCGGGGCGGTTCCCTGGGTCAAGCACGCGCTCTCGCCCTACTGCTACCGCTGCGCCTTCGGGCCGCCCCACGACGAGTGCGCCGAGCGGTACGCCCGGGACGTCGAGGAAGTCATCCTGACCATGACCAGCGGCAAGCCCGCCGCGTTCTTTGCCGAGACCATCCAGGGGGCCGGCGGTTACATCGTGCCACCGCAGGGGTATTTCCAGCGGGTGGCCGAGATCATCCGGAAGCATGGCGGGTTGTTCATCGCCGACGAGGTGCAGACCGGCTTCGGCCGGACCGGTGACAAGTGGTTCGGCATCGAGCATTGGGGTGTCGAGCCTGACATCATGGTCATGGCCAAGGCCGTTGCCGGCGGCTTTCCGGTCGGGGCAACGATTGCGCGGGACGAGATTGCCACCGCGTGGAAGGGCAAGACCATTTCGACCTTCGGCGGCAATCCCGTCTGCATGACCGCGATGGACGCCACACTCGAGATCATGGAGCGGGAGAACGTGCCGATGCGCAGCGCTGAACGAGGGCGGCAGCTCCGGGCCGGGCTCGAAAAGCTCTCGCGCCAGCATCCCTGGATCGGCGACGTCCGCGGAATGGGCTTCATGCAGGCGCTGGAGCTGGTGGAGGACCGGACCACCAAGGAGCCCAGTCCGAAGAAGGCGGTCGCGCTGCTGGAGGCGGCCCGGGAGGAAGGGCTGCTTGTCGGGAGCGGCGGGCTCTACGGACACGTCATCCGTATTGCGCCACAAATGCTGATGAGCGAGGCGGAGGTCGCCGAGGGACTCGCGCGGCTGGAACGAGCCTGCGGGAAGGTGAAGTAGGCGGGAGCGGCCGCGGTTACGGCCGCTGGAGATGAAAGGTCTCGGGATCGCCGTTCCCGATCCGCGCGCCGGATAAGGGGACGCCGAAGCCCTGCGATTCGAGCCGGAGCCCCGTCGCCCGGCCGTCCTCCATGACGAAGGAGAGCCGGCTCCGGGGCGAGGACCGTATCGCGAAGCTCCCGTCGTCCTGCCGGAGCAGCCGCTCCGCCCCCTCCCCCAGAGCCTGGATCATCAGGCGGCCGTTCTCGTCGAACACCCGGTAGGTGCGGCGGTATTGCGCGTAGGAATCGTGCAGCCCGGGATCGAGCCGGTCGAGCTTGAGAATGTAGGTGCCGCCGAGCCGCTCCCGCTCCGCCGCGGAAACCGGAGCGTCACCCAGGGCTCGCTCGGGCGCCGGTGCCGCAACGGGAAGCGGCGCCAGCCCCAGGATCGCGCGGGTTAGCGCCCGGGTGATGGCGTAAGCGTTCTGGCCCTCGGTGTTGGTCAGCACCACCACGGTGAGACTGTCCGCCGGAAAATCGTAGAGACTCCCGCTGTAACCGAACAGCGAGCCGTGCTGTCCGATGCGCGGGTGGGCATCCTCATGATTGATCGTGAGCGCCAGCCCGTAGTGGGCCATCGAGTCCAGCGGGTTCATCCGGACCGCCGCGCCCTCCGGGGTCTGAATCTGACGGAACGTTTCGGCCCGGACCAGCGTTCCCGCCCGGAGCGCCGTCCACAGCCGGTTGAGGTCGCCCACCGTGCTGCAGAATCGGAGGTCGGCGTTGTAGGCCATGTCGTTTTCGTTCGCCGGGACGAAGCCGTTCCCGAACCGCCGGTAGGCGTGGGAGAGCCCCCGCACCAGCGAGTAGTCGTCGCAATAGCTCGTGGAGGTGAGCCCCGCAGGCTCGAACAGGTGCTGCCGTGCGTAGTCGCCGAAGCGCTCCCCCGAAATCCGCTCCACGATCGTCACCAGCAGCTGGAATCCCGAGATCGACCAATCCCACCGGGTCCCCGGCTCGTTCACCCACCGCTTGCCGGCGTAGAGCGCCATCACCTCATCCAGCGCCTTGGGCTGGCGGCTGGTGGCGTCGATCGGATCGCCCAGATAGTGATAGTCGACGATGCCGGAGGTGTGGTTGAGCAGCTGCCGTACCGTGACCCGGTGTCCCTGCATCGGGAATTCCGGAACGTACTTCGACACCTCGTCGTCCAGCCCGAGCTGGCCGCGCTCCACCAGCTGCAGCACCGCGACACCGGTGAACGGGAGCATCGGCCCCACGATGTGATAGACCGTTTCCTCCCGGGTGGGGGCCTCGAGCCCCAGGTCCGCCAGGCCGTAGCCGCGGTGGAGCAGGACCCTGCCGCCCCGGGCCACCAGCACCGAGGCTCCCACCACCTGCTCCCTCGCCATCACGCTCCTCACGATCGAGTCGAGCTGGGCGGGTAACGATTGGGCGGAGCCGGGTCCGGCCGCCAAGAGGGCCAGAAACACCAGGAGCGCGAAGCACCGAACCGGCATGCGGAGATCTCCTGCGGAGGATGTGCGGGGGTGGCCGGACGTCCCCGGGCCACCGCCATCCTTATGATACCCCCTCGCTCAAGGAGGGGCCCTCACCCCCCCAGCCCACGCCCTGGCAACGCTTTCAGGCCATAGTGCGTCTATCCCATAGACGGCCTATGACTATATTCCCGCCATGACTCCCTCATCCCGCCGGGACCTGCTCCCGGGAACGCTCGATATGCTCATTCTCAAGACCCTCACCGCCCAGGCCATGCACGGCTACGGTATTGCCCAGCACATCCAGCGACTGTCGCAGGATGTCATTCAGGTGGAGGAGGGGTCGCTCTACCCCGCCCTGCAGCGGATGCGTCAGAAGGGCTGGATCAAGGCGGAGTGGCGGCAGACCCCCAACAACCAGCGGGCCCGGTATTACACCGTGACCCGGGCGGGGCGCCGGCACCTGGGGACCCAGGAATCCGGCTTTGCGGCGGTGCTCTTGGCCATCGGCCGGGTCATGAAACCGGCGTAGGGGAGGTGTCCATGCGCGAATGGCTCGCGAGAATCATCGACTGGTTTCGCCGCGGCCGGCTCGACCGTGAGCTGACCGACGAGCTCCGCTTCCATCGGGAGCAGCTGGCCCGAGCAGCGGAGGCGGCGGGGGCGGATGCCGAGGAGGCGGGCTTCGCGGCGCGGCGGCGGCTGGGCAACCTGCCGCAGATCCAGGAGGCGGCGCGGGAGCGCTGGTCGGTGCCGTGGCTGGAGCATTTCCTGAAGGACGCCCGCTACGCCATCCGCGGACTCCGCAAGTCGCCGGGGTTCACCGCCACCGTCGTCCTCACCCTCGGGCTCGGCATCGGCGCCAACGCGGCGATGTTCGGGGTGATCGACCGGCTGATGTTCCGACCCTATCCCTATCTCAAGGATCCCAGCCGGGTCAGCCGCGTCTACCTGCAGTGGAACGACCGCGAACGTACCCGTTACGACTCCTGGACCGAGTACACCCGGTTCCTCGACTTCAAGAAGTGGTCCAGCTCGTTCGACCTCTACGCCGGGATTTCCGGCGGCGACCAGGCGGTCGGGTCGGGGAATGCCTCGCGGGAGCGACCGGTGGCTGCGGTCAGCGCGGCGTTCTTCGACTTTTTCGACGTCCGCCCTGTCCTGGGCCGCTTTTTCCTTCCCGCGGAGGATGTCACCCCGCGGGGCGCCCCGGTGGTGGTCCTCGGGTATGCGTTCTGGCAGGCGGAGTTCGGCGGTCGGAATGTCATCGGAGAAACCCTCCAGGTCCGCAACATCCCCTGCACGATCATCGGCGTGGCGCCGAAAGGGTTCGTCGGAATCCCGGAGGATCGGCCGCCGGCGCTCTTCCTGCCGATCACTACCTACGCCGGCTATGAGCCGAATCAGCGCGACGGCCTCACCTATTTCACGACCTACAACTGGGGATGGATGAGCGTCCTGGTGCGGCGGAAGCCCGGTGTGAGCGGCAGCGCCGCGTCGGCCGATCTGAGCCAGGCCTACTTGAGGAGCTGGAACGCGGAGCGGGTGCTGGAGCCGCAGATGACCCCGGCTGAGTTGGCCAGGCCCAAGGCGATCGCGGGCGCGGTCAAGATCGCCGCAGGCCCCGGTGCGGGGCTGGAATCGAAGACGCTGCTCTGGGTGACCGGTGTCGCTGTCATCGTTCTGCTCATTGCCTGCGCCAACGTGACCAATCTGATGTTTGCCAGGGTGATTCGCCGCCAGCGCGAATTCGCGGTGCGCTTGGCGCTCGGCGTGAGCCGGGGGCGGTTGCTGGCGCAGTCGCTGACGGAGAGCCTGGTTCTGGCGGGGATCGGCTGCATCGCCGGCGTAGCCGTTGCCCAATGGGGAGGCGCCGCCCTCCGAAAGCTGTTCATCCGCGACGGTACCTCGCTCGACGTGGTCACCGATTGGCGGACACTCGCGGTGGCCGGATCTTTCGCGCTGGCGGCGGGCGTGCTCACCGCGATTGGCCCTGCCCTCCTCGCCGTCCGGGGCGACCTGGCCGGCACCCTCAAGGCGGGGGCGCGGGAGGGGACCTACCACCGCTCGCGCACCCGCAGCACACTGCTGGTGCTGCAAGGGGCGCTCTCGGTGATCCTGCTGGTGGGCGCCGGCCTTTTCGTCCGGAGCCTCGACCACGTCCGCGCGATGCGCATGGGCTACGACGCAGAGCCGGTGCTCATCGCCGATCGGAACCTCCGCGGCACCCCGATGGATGACAGCGCCCAGGTCCTCCTCGCGCGGCGGGTGCTCGAGACGGGGCAGGCGATCCCCGGCGTGGAGCACGCCGCCTGGGTCAGCAGCATTCCATTCTGGAGCAGCTCGAGCATCTCGATCTTCGTGACGGGAATCGATTCGGTACGCCGGCTGGGGCGCTTCACCTATCAGACGGCGACGCCCGACTACTTCCGGACGATGGGCACCCGGATCCTGCGGGGGCGCCCCTTCTCCGCGGCGGACCGCGCCGGCGCTCCGCGGGTGGTGGTCGTGAGTGAGGCGATGGGGCGGGCACTCTGGCCCGGCAAGGATGCCATCGGGCAGTGCCTGCGGGTGAGCGCGGACACCATGCCGTGCACCACGGTCATCGGCATTGCGGAGGATGCGATCCAGCGGGACCTGCTCACCGAACGGCATTTTCACTACTACCTCCCGATCAATCAGTTCTCGCCCGCAGGAGGTTTCGCACTCCTCCTCCGGATGCGGGGCGACCCCGCAGGTCAGGTGGAAAGCGTGCGGAAGGCCCTCCAGGCAGTAATGCCGGGGGAGAGCTACGTGACGGTGCGGCCGATGCACGAGCTGGTCGACCGGCAGCGCCGATCGTGGCGGGTGGGGGCGACCATGTTCGTCGCGTTCGGGGTGCTGGCGCTGCTGGTGGCGGCGGTGGGGCTCTACGGGGTAATCACCTACAACGTGGCGCAGCGAATGCATGAACTCGGCGTCCGCATCGCGCTGGGGGCGCAGTCGGCGGACGTGGTGCGGCTGGTGGTGGGACAGGGAGTGCGGTTTGC
>JBGPVQ010000174.1:0-6128 GCA_041491785.1 Gemmatimonadota bacterium
GGCTCGGCGGGGTGCATTACTACACCGGCCAGTTGCTCGACCTGGCGCGCATCACCGCTGCGGCCCATCGCGCCGGCTGTCTCGTGGGGTTCGATCTGGCCCATGCGGCGGGGAATGCGGAGCTCCGGCTGCACGACTGGGACGTGGACGTCGCGGTCTGGTGCTCCTACAAGTATCTGAACGGCGGTCCGGGCGCGGTGGGCGGGTGCTTCGTCCACGAGCGGTTCGGGCGGGACCCGGGGCTGCCACGCTACGCGGGGTGGTGGGGCAACGATCCGGCCACCCGATTCAGGATGCACCTCAACCCGGAATTCGTCCCGGTCGAGGGCGCCGACGGCTGGCAGGTGAGCAACCCGCCGATACTTTCGATGGCCCCGCTCCGGGCCGCGCTCGAGACGTTCGATGGGGCGGGGATGCCGGCGCTCCGTGAGAAGTCGGTTCGGTTGACCGGATACCTCGAGTACCTGATCGGGCGGCTACCCCCGGGGCGGATCGAGATCATCACCCCCAGTGATCCGGCGGGGCGGGGGTGTCAGCTCTCGCTCCGGGCCGGAGAGGGGGCTCGGCGGCTGTTCGAGGCGTTGCGCGGACGCGGGATCGTGGGCGACCATCGGGAGCCGGATGTGATTCGCCTCGCTCCGGTGCCCCTCTATAACACCTTCCATGAGGTCTGGCGGGTCGGTCGAGCGCTTGCCGAGCTTACCGGCCGGGGATGAACGCCGGCTCGGGGCACCCTTTCGTCGTCGTCGGCGCCGGACTGGGCGGATCGCTGATGGCGGCCCTGCTGGGGCGCGCGGGGCACCGGGTCGTGGTGCTGGAACGCCGGGGCGATCCGCGGGTGGGCCAGGCCGAAGCCGGCCGCTCGATCAACCTCGCAATCTCGGCGCGGGGGCTCCACGCCCTCGAGCAGCTGGGGCTCAAGCATGAGATCCTCCGGCTCGCCACTCCCCTCCACGGTCGCATGATCCATCCGGTGGCCGGGTCTCTGGCCTTCCAGCCCTACGGCGCCCGGGGCCAGGCCATCAACTCCATGTCGCGGACCGACCTCAATGTGGCGCTGATCACCGCGGCGGAGCGGTCCGGCAACGTGGAGTGCCGCTTCGGCCGGCGGGTGACCGAGCTCGACAGCGAGTCGGAGGTCATGACCTCGGTCGACGCGCGCATCGGCGATGGCCCCGAGCGCCACAGCGGCACCGTCATCGGCGCCGATGGGGCCTACTCCGCGGTGCGCGCCCACCTGCAGCGCCGGGAACGCTACGATTTCTCGCAGGCCTATCTCGAGCACGGCTACAAGGAGCTTTTCATTCCGGCCGCCGCCGACGGGTCGGCCCGCCTGGAGCGGAATGCGCTGCACATCTGGCCGCGCGGCGGCTACATGATGATGGCGATGGCCAATGTGGAGGGATCTTTCACGGTGACCCTCTACCTGCCGTTTGAGGGGCCCAACGGATTTGCCCGGTTGGGCACTCCGGCGATGGTCCGCGGCTTTTTCGAGCAAACCTTTCCCGACGCGATTCCCCTCCTCCCCGATCTCGAACGCGACTTCTTCACGAACCCCACCGGTACGCTGCTGACGGTGCGGAGCCGGCCCTGGCACCTGGGCGGCTCGGTGGTGCTCCTGGGAGATGCCTGCCACGCCATCGTCCCGTTTTTCGGGCAGGGTGCCAACGCCGCGTTCGAGGACTGCCTCGCGCTGGAACGCGCCCTCGCCCGCCACCCATCCGACCGCGCCGGCGCATTTGCCGAGTACGAGGCGGAGCGGTGCCCCAACACCGAGGCCATCGCCGACCTCGCCCTGGCCAATTTTCGTGAAATGCGGGACCACGTTGCCTCGCCGCTCTTCCGGCTGGAGAAGCGGGGAGAAGTGTTGCTGCACCGGCTGTTTCCCCGCCGGTTCGTCCCGCTCTATACCATGATTTCCTTCACGCTGATCCCTTACGCCGAGGCGCGGGTTCGGGCGCTGAAGCAGAAGCGGATGATGAGGGTTATCCTGCTGGCGGCGGGACTCGGCCTCGTCGCGGCGGTGTGGTGGCTCCTGCGCTGAGGCATGTCGTTGACGCTCTGCTCCCAGGCATCCAATGGCACTCACCTATTCGAGCTACCTGAGCCTCCCCGAGCTCCTCGAGCTCCAGCGCCCCCGGTCGGCGCCTCCGGAACACGATGAGATGCTTTTCATCGTGATCCATCAAGTGTACGAGCTCTGGTTCAAGCTGATCCTCCACGAAACCGCCAAGATCAACCGGGACTTCTCCCGCAACGATCTCTACGGGGCGATTGCCACCTGGAAGCGGCTTCGCACCATTCTCAAGACCCTGGTCGGGCAGCTCGACATCCTGGAGACGATGACGCCGATGTCGTTCGCCTCTTTTCGTGACCGCCTGGATACCGCCTCGGGCTTCCAGTCCTACCAGTTCCGCGAGTTCGAGTTCGCCTACGGCTACAAGCGGCCCCAGGTCACTGCCGCCATCCCCGAGGCCACGAGCGGGCGCGCCCTCGCCGATCGGCGGCTCGCCGAGCCCACGGTGGTGGACCACTTCTACGCCTTTCTGGGCCAGCGGGGCGTGCGGATTCCCGGCGAGCTCAGCCGCCGCGATGTGACCCTCCCCACCGAGGCGAGTCCGGCGCTGCAGGAGGAGCTCTTCCGGGTCTACCAGTCTCAGCCGGAGCTGGTCATCCTCTTCGAGCTGATGACCGATTTCGACGAGGGCCTCCAGGAGTGGCGTTACCGGCACATCAAGCTGGTGGAGCGAACCATTGGCGCCAAGAAGGGGACCGGCGGCTCGCCCGGGGTGGAGTTTCTGAAGCAGAGCCTCTGGAAACCGCTGTTTCCCGATCTTTGGGCCATCCGGCATCGGATGTAGCCGGCGGCCATGATCTACGACATCAGCCCCCACATCGCCGCCGACCTTGCGGTCTGGCCCGGTGACACGCCGCCCTCCCGCGAAGTCCTGCTCGACCTTGCCCGAGGGGCGAGCGTTACCCTGTCGACGCTCCGCGCCACGGTTCACCTGGGCGCCCACGCCGACGCGCCCAGCCACTACGGGGCGGGCGCCCCGGACATCGCCAGCCGCTCCCTCGAACGGTACCTGGGTCCCTGTGAGGTGATGCGGGTGATCGGGGCGCGGGGCCGGTGCATCACACCGGCCATGCTGCCGCGCGCACCCTCCCAACCCCGGGTGCTGCTCGCCACCGGAAGCTTTCCCGATTCCACCGTTTTCAACGAAGACTTTGCCGCGCTGGCCCCCGAGCTGGTGGATCAGCTGCACGGGGTCGGCGTGGCGCTGGTGGGCATCGACACGCCCAGCGTGGATCCATTCTCGTCCCGGGAGCTTCCCGCGCACCACCGCTTCCTGGTCCACGACATGGCCATTCTCGAGGGGCTGGTGCTCGAGGGCGTACCGGAAGGGCGCTACGAGCTGATCGCGTTACCGCTCAAGCTCGATGGCTTCGACGCGAGCCCGGTTCGCGCCGTCCTCAGATCGTCGCGATGACCTTGAGCTCGATTGCGATCGGCGTCGGCAGGCGGCTCACCTCGACGGTGGTGCGGGTCGGCCGGTCGGTGGGGAACGCCTCGGCGTAGAGCCGGTTGAAGGTCTGAAAATCCCGCCGGAGATCGGTGAGATATGCCGCGACGTCCACGATCCGGTCCCACGACGACCCGGCGTCCTCGAGCACCAGCCGTACATTCTCGAACACCTGACGGCACTGCCGCTCGAAGTCGTAGGAGGCCACGTTGCCCTGGGCATCGAGGGTCACGCCGGGCACCCCCGGCACGCCCTTCACGCGGGGCCCTATCCCGGAAAGAAACAGCAGGTTCCCCGCTCGCTTGGCGTGCGGGTACGGGCCGACCGGTTCCGGGGCGCGCTCGCTATTCACAGCTTGATACACACATTCCTGGCCTCCGTGAAGAATCGCATCGCATCCTCGCCCCCCTCCTTGCCCAGCCCGCTCTGTCCCAGCCCGCCGAAGGGAACCCGGAGGTCGCGAAGCAGCCAGCAATTCACCCAGACCGTCCCGCACGCCACCGCTTCCGCCACCCGGTGGGCGCGGGTCAGGTTGGTGGTCCACACCGAAGCGGCAAGGCCGTAGCGACTCTGATTGGCCAGCGCCACCGCATCCGCCTCGTCCCGAAACGGTGTCACTGTCACGACCGGCCCGAAGATCTCCTCCTGGTTCACCCGGGACTCCATCGGGAGCCCCGTAATGACGGCCGGCTCGAGGAAAAAGCCCTCCTTGCACCGCTCCGGAAGCCGGGTAGGGCGCGCCCCTCCGCAGTGGATCGTGCCGGCTTCGACCCGCGCAAGCCGCAGATAGGATTCGATCTTGTCCCGATGGGCCGCCGAAACCACCGCGCCGATATTCGTCCCGGGATCCAATGGATCCCCGACGACGAGGGCTTCGACCGCGGGGATGAACCGGGCCATAAACGTGTCGTATGCCGAGGCCTCGACCAGAATGCGGGAGCCGCAGAGACAGATCTGTCCCTGGTTGGTGAACGCGGACCGCACGATTCCCGGAATCGCCTCGGAGAAATCGGCGTCGGCAAAGAGAATCGTGGGGTTCTTGCCGCCCATTTCGAGGGTCAGCGGCTTGAAGGCCGCCGCCACCGCGCCGGCAATCGCCACGCCGGTGACGGTGCCCCCCGTGAAGGAGATGGCCCGTACCCCCGGGTGCTCCACCAGCGCGGCGCCCGCCTTCGGACCGGCCCCGTGCACGATGTTGAGCACCCCGGCCGGAAGCCCGGCCTCGACGCAGAGATCGGCCAGCATCGCGGCGGTCAGCGGGGTCAGCTCGGAGGGCTTGGCGACCGCCGTGTTTCCCGTCGCCAGAGCGGGGGCGATTTTCCAGGACAGGAGGTAGAGCGGAAGGTTCCAGGGAGAAATCAGGCCGGCCACGCCGCGCGGACGCCGCAGCGTGTAGTTGAGCGCCGCGTAGTCGGTCAGGTGCGCCTCAGAGCGGGCATGAAGGATGGCGGTCGCGAAAAACCGGAAATTCGCCGAGGCGCGCGGGATGTCGAGTATCCGAGCCAGGGACACCGGCTTTCCGGTGTCGGTGGACTCCGTGCGCGCCAGCGCGTCCTGGTGTTCGTCGATCAGCTCGGCGATCCGGAGCAACACCCGTGATCGCTCCGCCGCCGGGGTCCGCGACCACTCGGGAAACGCCCGTTCCGCCGCCGCCACCGCCTTCGCGACATCGCGCGCGTCGCTGTCCGGGGCGCGCGCGCAGACCGCGCCGGTGGCGGGCTCGATGACCTCGAGATACTGACCCGAGATGGGCGCCGCCGGCGCGCCGTCGATGTAGTTGGAGAGGGTCTTCACGGATTCAGATCGAGGCGAGGCGCCCGCCATCCACCGGGAGGCTCACTCCGGTGACGTACCCCGCGGCGGGACTGGCGAGGAAGGCCACCACCGCGGCGATTTCCGATGGTTCGGCGAACCGTCCGACCGGAATGTCACCCTCGAGCGCGCGCTCGATGGCCGCGGCGGTGGTGTTACCCGCTTTGGCGCGGTTCCCGATGAGGGCTTCGAGGCGGCCGGTGCGGGTGGATCCCGGCAGGATGTTGTTGACGGTGATGCCGTCCGGGGCAAGTTCCTTCGATAGCGTCTTGGCCCATCCCGCGGTCGCCGCGCGAATCGTGTTGGACACGCCCAGTCCCTTGATCGGCTCCCGTACCGAGGTGGAGACGATGTTCACGATCCGCCCGTACCGCGCCGCGCGCATTCCCGGGACGACACATTGCACCAGCGCGTGATTGCAGAGCAGGTGCATCGCGAACGCGGCGGTGAGTGCGGCTTCGGGGGCGTCGATCAGCGGCCCCGGGGGCGGCCCGCCGGTGTTGTTGACGAGGATGTGGATCGGCGGGTGCTCGGCGAGGTAGCCGGCCACGACGCTCCGGACAGCACCGGGAACCGCAAAATCGGCGACCAGGAATTCATGGGTGACACCGGGGGCGGCCGGCAGGGAATCCCGCACGGCGCGGAGCTGCTCCGCGCTCCGGGCCAGCAACACCACTTCCGCCCCGGCGGCGGCCAGCGCCTCGGCCGACGCGCGCCCGATGCCCTGGGTGCTGCCGCAAACGAGTGCCCTGCGTCCTTGGAGGGGCGCCATGGCGAGCAAGCTACTTCCCC
>JBGPVQ010000175.1:0-6060 GCA_041491785.1 Gemmatimonadota bacterium
CACCAAGGCAAAGGTCTGGGTCGCGGTGCCGCCGGCGGTCACCGTGTCGGCCGCGCGGCCGGTGCTGAAGCCGCTGGCGCTGATTCTCAAGTCGTGGCTTCCCGCCGGCAGGACGATCCGGTAGGTGCCGTCGTTCTTGGTCACGGTGACGGTCAGGATCCCCAGGGCGGAGACCCGGGCTCCCGCCAGCGCTTCACCCGTCTGCTGGTCGGAGACCTTGCCGGTGACGGTTCCGGTAACCTGCTGGGCCCCCGCTCTTCCGGGTACCGCGAGAAGCGCAAGGCATCCGAGCGCTCCGAGCGCCACAGCGCGACGCACAACGAATGGTACGGCCATAGACCCCGCCGGTGAGTGGTTAGAACCTGGTCGAGATACCGCCGAGAATTCTCCGGCCGTTCACCGAGCCGCCGTAGATCTCGAACTTGCGGTTGTTGAATAGGTTGTTCGCGTTCAGGAACACCTTGAAATTGTTGTTCAAATCGTAGCCGGCGTTGGCGTCGATCGTCACGTTGGGCTCGATATAGCCGGCGTACACTCCCGCGGCCCAGGAATACCCCTTGACGGCCCGCAAGCTGCTCGCCGCGGAGAACCGGCGGCCGGCATACGAGAGCGAGAGCGTCATCTTGGCGCCCGGCGTATTGGCGAGCAGGCTGTCGCCCCGCGCCACCTGGTCCTTGTCGACAGCGTAGTCGAACAGGGTGAGCGTGCCGTCGGTGCGGAGGGCGTGGGTCATCTGCCACCCGGCCCCCGCCTCGACGCCCCACTGGGTTACCCTGCCGGCGTTGGTGTAGGACACCACGATCGCGGTCTTGCCGTCTTCGGTCCGGGTCAACCCCCGCGAAGCCGTCGGCGAGCTGGCCAGCAGCGCCGTGCGCACCGCGTCGACCAGCGAGGGGCGGACCGACGCCGGGACCGCGGCGGGGGCGGTCCAATAGGCGAAGGCCGGGTTCACTCCGGGAAGCAGGTCGGTGACGAAATTGCTGATCCGGTTGACGTAGGCGTCCAGGGTCAGGTATACCGACTTGCTGAGATCCCCGCGGTAGCCCGCCTCGAACCCGAGGGTGGTCTCGACGGTGAGCTTGTTGTTGCCGCGGGCGAACACCGGCACCACGGCGGTGTTGGTGAAGAGCTGGCCGACCGGGACGCCGGCGAGCGCCGGCCCCAGGGCGGAGGCGCGCAGGGCGGTCTCCAGCGCGGTGAAGTTCGCCGGCGCGCCCGCCGGCACTCGGAGGTAGAACTCGGAATAGTTGGGGGTCTGGAACGCCCGGTTGATGGTGAAGCGGAAGGAGTGCCGGTCGTTAGGAGAAAGCACGATCGCCGCCTTGGGCGAGAGCTGCGGATCGATCAGCGTGCCGAGGTCGACCCGCGCCGCCCCCACCGCGCGCACGCCCGTGGCCAGCTGGTACTCGACCTGGCCGAAGGTGGAATAGTAGTAGTCGCTGCGCTTGTCATCCCCCGGGCGCATCAGCGTCGTGTCGGTGTTGACCCGGTAGTTGCGGATCGACATGCCGAAGACCGTGCGTCCCTTGGTGCCCGCGAACGTCTCGACGGCCTGGCCCTCGACGTGGAGGATGTCCGAGTGCTCCAGCAGCGCAGCACCCGAGGCCAGGGAATACTGGGGATCCTGGGTCCGCCGCGCGTTCCAGTAAGCCATCACGTTGAACTTGTTGCTCGCCCAGGCCAGCCGCGCGTACGGCCGCAGCGCCTTGCTCACCTGCACCCGGCCGATTCCGGTCACGAAAATCTCGTTCTTGACCTGCGCAACCCCTGATTCGGCGGTGACCACCGAGCCGTCGTTGGCGTAGTAATCGACCCGCGCCGAGCCGTAGGCGTTCGAGGTCGGGTCGGGATCTCCGGTGACCGCGCCGGTGCTGGGGTTCGCCGTCTGTCCGTTCATTGCCCGGAGCTCGCGGCTGACCGGAATGGGGTGCGCCAGGCTGTCCCCCACGACCGGGCCGTACTCCCGCTTGAGATCCTTGCCATCGGCCGCGGTGCGCGACTGCGACCACGAATCGGTGTGGTTGTATCCGCCGTTGAGCCGGTAGCCCCAGCGTCCGGCTCCGAGCACGCCGGCGGTGCGGATGTCCACCCGCTGGGCCGTTCCACCGTAGGTCGTCGCGTCCTGCCGGTGCACGCTGTGGAAGCCGCCGCCCACCGTCACCTTGGTGCCGGCCACTTCGCGGGCGGACGGGGTGGTGATGTTGAGTACGCCGAAGAAGGCATTGGCCCCGTAGAGCGCCGAGCCGGGCCCCCGCACCAGCTCCATCTTGGAGTATTCGTCGGTGGGCACCGCGAGCGCGTTCCACTCCTGCGAGCCGAGAAACGCGATGGCCAGGTCGCGGCCGTCCTGTAGCACCAGCACCCGGCGGTTGAGCGATGAGTTGAAGCCGCGGGCGTTCACGTTGAAGTCGTTCATGCCGCTCTGGGCCAGGTCCACGCCCGGCACCTCACGCAGCGCGAGGGGCGCCTGCCCGGTGATACCGGTGGACTGGAGCACCCGGGGCTCCACGACGGAAAAGGCCGCCGGCGCCTCGACCGAGCGCTCCGGCACCTTGGAAGCGCCGGTCACCTGCAGCTCGCTCAGCTGGATCGGGAGCTGCTCCATCTTGGCATCCACCGTGGTGGTGCCGCTTGCCGCCACCGTGGTCTGCACCTCGATCGGACGGTAACCCAGCCACCGGAAGGTCAGCGTCTGCTGGCCGGTGGGCGCCCGCTCGATCAGGTAACCGCCGCGGGTGTTGCTCACCGCCTTGATCGAGGTCCCATTCACGCTGACGATCACGCCAACGAGGGGCTGACCGGTGCCGCTCTGGGTCACGGTGCCCTTGATGGTGCCGCTTCCCTGTTGCGCCGCCGCCGGCGGTGCCACCAGGAGGAGCCCTCCCAACGCGAGGAGAGCAGCGGCTGAGGTCCGGGCCAGCAGCGAGTTCTGAAGAGGCATTGGTCGAGCCTTGGCGGAGGTGACGGAGCAACCGGGTTCGGACGACATGACGGAGGCCAGGCACTGCAGGGCATCGAAACTGCCAGCCGGTCCCCCATCTATAAGTGCGATGGCCGCTTAAACTGCATCTTTCCGGGGCCTAGCGGAAGCCCCTCCCCGGCCGTTCCCTAGGGTTTGGCGAGCCGGCTGATCCGAACCCCACCCCCCTCGCCCGGGGCGGTCCAGGCCACGAACAAATCGCCCCCCGAAAGCGCCGTCCGGGCGAACCCGGCCTCCCGGGTCCTCGGCGCCGAGCCGGCCCTCCAACGCGAGAGAATCCGGCCGCCCTCGGCCACCCGTTTCACCCGCCATTCGGCCTGATCCCTAACGATCTCGAGCCAAGTCACCAGAGCGCTTCCGTCGGGCAGCAGCTCGACGTCCGCCCGGCCCTGCGGGTTTCCGTCGTCCAGCTCCACCGGCGGCCCGAACGACGCACCGGCGTCGGTCGAGCGGGCCAGCTCGACCCGGGGGGTGCCATCCGCGCCGGTGAACCATGCGACCACCACCCGCCGCCGATCGGCCGCGATCGCGGGCCCGTTCACCGGGCAGGCGCGGTACACCCAGCCGTCCTGCGCCACGCGGGAGGGCCCCGTCCAGCGGCCGTTGACTTGTCGTACTACTGAGATGTCGCGGATCTCCTCGGCGCTCCGATCCCGGTACGCGGCAATCAGCCCCTCGGAGGTCCGGGCCAGTGCCGTCTGACAGCAATCGCAGGTGCGAGCGTCGAGCAGCACGTCGGGAGCGACTCGTCCCGCCCCGTCGATCGAGCCGGCGACGAGCGCCATCGCTCCATGTCGGCTGGTATCGGCGGTCTGCCGGCCATCGAGCCATACGAGATCCGCGCCGCCCGCGCTTCGCGGGACCATTGCCACAAAGCCGTGCTCGGTGTCCGAGAGGTCGCGGTGCGGAGTCACCGGAGTCGTCCAGGTCTTTCCCCGGTCGGCCGAGGTGCTGATCCGGACGTGGTAGGCGTAGCTCTTCGCGGTGGTCCGTTCCAGCCAATGCACCACCCAGCGCCCGTCGGCGGTCTCGATTCCCGAAGGAAAATCGGCCCAGTTGACGAAGAAGTGGTCTCCTTCGACAACGGGGACTGGTGCGCCCCACCGGCCGGATTCGCGAGCCGCGATCAACAGCGCCCAGCGGTTATCGCCGCGCGGCTCGAACCAGGTGGCGAGGAGCCCCCCGCTTGGCGTCGCGGTAAGAAAAGGTTTTCCGCTGCCGGCGGGAGCGCTGAAATCGAGGGTCGCGTCGGATGCTGTCGGCGGCGACGGAGCGAGGGCTAAGAGAGCAAGCGCTACGGCAGCGAGTGCTAGGCGCATAAGGCCCGGAAATATCCTGCGTTACCCACGTCCTGACAACCTGAAGAACGATTCATCCGCGTTTCGCGAGGCGAACCGGCCGCCCCGCTGGATTCCGGATAACTTTAAGTGAGGGCGACTCCGTCCGTGCCGCAGTCTCTCACCGCGCCCCGCGAGCGTCGATGCGCCTGCACTCCATTCAAATCTCGGCCGGAATCCTGCTGGCGTTGCTCGGTGGAACCGGGTCCGCGCTGGGCCAGGCCATCAGCGTGCGGGTGCTCACCGACTCTCTCCGTACTCCGGTGGCGGGGGCGATCGTCCGCCTGCTCGACGGGCCGCGGACCGTCGCGCAGGGGCTCACCAATTCGGCTGGCCGCGTCATGCTCCGGGCGCCGCGTCCGGGAGCGTATTGGCTCAAGGTCGGCCGGATCGGATTCCTGACCCCGCCCCCGTGGCCGATCGAGCTGGCCGCGGGACAGGACCAGCAGATCGACCTCCGGGTTTCCGGAGACCGGGTCAACCTTCCGCCGCTCACCGTCGAAGGGGAGCGGCGCTGCGGGACGATGGCGGACTCCGGGGCGGTTGCCGCTCTGCTCTGGGAACAGATCCGTCAGGCGCTGATCGCGACGCAGCTCACCCAGGAAGGCGATCGCTTCTTCACCACCACGTTGTTCACCCGGGAGCTTACCCGTTCCCGGGCCATCCGTGCCGAGCGCTGGCTGCCCGGCCGGGCCGGCACCGGCCGGCCCTTCGTCTCGGCGCCGCCGGCCGAGCTGGCGCGAAATGGTTTCGTGATCGAGGAGGGCGACAGCGTCACTTATTACGCCCCCGACGCCCAACTCCTGCTGTCCGACCCGTTCGTCTCGACCCACTGCTTCCGCGCGATTGGCGCCCCCGGCCGGCTCACCGGACAAATCGGACTCGCGTTCGAGCCGGCCGGGCACCGTAGGGTCGCGGACATCGCCGGAGTGCTCTGGGTCGATCGCGCAAGCACGGAGCTTCGCTCCCTCGAGTACCGCTACACCGACGCCGAGCTCATCCCCGCCGGCGCCGAGGCGGGCGGCCGGATACTTTTTCAGCGGCTCCCCACTGGGGAGTGGTTTGTGCGGGACTGGGCCATCCGAATGCCGGATATCGCGCGTCGGGCAGGTGGCGGAGGGGCAGTTGTCCCAAGCGGGCGGGATTCACTCCGGGGTTACTACGAGCGGGGCGGAATCGCGGAGCCGCTCGGTGCCGCCGCGTCGGAAGTCGTGCGGTCGACCCTGACGGGCATGATCTACGACAGCCTCTCCCGCCACGGTCTCGCGGGCGTCGTGGTGCTGGTGGCCGGCGCGGCCGAGACCGCCGTCACCGACTCGGTCGGGGCGTTTTCCTTGAGCGTCCCGGTGTCCGGTTCCAGGGTGGTCGTGCTCCGGCATCGGTTGCTCGATCTGCCACCGGAGCACAACTCCCTCACGACGGAGCTCACTCCGGGCAAGGCCACGCCGCTTCTCCTGGCCACACCCAGTCCGGAATCGCTCATCGGGCCGTTCTGCCCCAAGGAGACGGGATGGGGCCGGCTGATCGGCCTGACGGCCCCGGTCGCCGGAAAGGCCCCCGGGGAATTCAGCATCGAAGCCCGATGGTACGACACCAACACCCTGGCCGTACTGCACGAGAGCTTTCGCCGGACGAATGGCGACGCCCACGGTCTCTGGGCCTTCTGCGACCTCCCGCCGGGAACGCAGGTCACGGTCCGCCAGCTCGACGGGCGCAAGGTGCTGGCCACGCGGACCGCCTTCA
>JBGPVQ010000176.1:0-6059 GCA_041491785.1 Gemmatimonadota bacterium
CGGGGTGCGGGCGGGCGCCACCCTGGGCTCGCCGGTCGCGATGCTGATCCCCAATCTCGACTGGGCCAACTGGGAAGACGTGATGGCGGCCGAGGGCACGCCCGGCGACCTCCGCCGCCGCCGGGTAACCCGGCCGCGCCCCGGCCACGCCGATCTGGTCGGCGTGCTCAAGTACGACCGGCTCGACGCGCGGGACATCCTCGAGCGGGCCAGCGCGAGGGAAACCGCCGCGCGGGTGGCCGCGGGGTCGCTGGCCCGACGGCTGCTCGAGGAGTTCGGCGTGGAGGTCGGCAGCCACGTGGTTTCGCTGGGCGGAATCGAGACCGCTCCCCACTCCCCCCTCCCCACGCCCTTGAACGCCGCCTCCGACCGCTCCGAAGTCCGGGTGCTCGATTCCGCCGCCGAGGCGGCGATCGTCGCGCGGATCGATGCGGCCAAGCAGGCCGGCGACACCCTGGGCGGGGAAATCGAGGTCGTGGCCCGTGGCGTGGTGCTCGGCCTCGGCAGCCACACCAGCTGGGATCGCAAGCTGGATGGGAGGCTGGCCGGCATGCTGATGTCGATTCCCGCGGTCAAGGGAGTCGAGATCGGCCTGGGGTTCGAGGCGGCGCGCCGGCCCGGCTCCGGGGTGCACGACGCGATCGAAGCGGATGCCGCGGGAGCGCCGGTGGCGGGGCCCAAGGGCGGTTTCCGGCGGCTCAGCAACAACGCCGGCGGGCTGGAGGGCGGAATGACCACCGGCGAGCCGCTGGTGGTGCGGGTGGCGATGAAGCCGATCTCGACGCTGATGTCACCCCTCAAGACGGTGGACCTCTCCACCGGGGAGTCGGCCAGCGCGCAGAGCGAGCGCTCCGACGTAACCGCGGTGCCCGCGATGGGCGTGATCGCGGAGGCGCTGGTGGCGCTGGTGCTGGCGGACGCGATGCTGGAAAAGTTCGGCGGGGACTCGCTGGTCGAGCTGCGGCGCAACTACGACGGTTACGTCGCGAGCCTGGGCCGCCGCTGGGGCGAGCTCCGCGCCGCCGAGCCGCCGGAGCCGTGAAGCGGCACCTGGTGCTGGTCGGGCTTCCCGGCTCGGGGAAGACCACCGTCGGACGCCGGGCCGCGCAGCTGCTTCCCGCGGCATTCACCGATCTGGACGAGACCGTGGCGCGCGCCACCGGGCGGCCCATCAGCGGGGTGTTCTCGGAGCTGGGAGAGCCGGCCTTCCGCCGGCTGGAGCGCGCCGCGATGGACGGGGCGCTGGCCGCGCCGGCCCACCTGATTGCATCCGGCGCGGGGTGGGTAGCCCAGCCCGGCAACCTCGAAGCCGCCGCCGGGGCCTGTCTGGTCTACCTCAGGGTCGACCCGGAGCAGGCCACGCTCCGGCTCCTCGGCGACGACTCGCGTCCACTCCTTTCCGGCGCCGATCCCGTGCTCCGGATGCGGGAGCTGCTGGTGGCGAGGGAGGAATGGTACCGGCGCGCGGCGCAAACGGTGGACGCGGCCGGCGCTCCGGAGTTGGTCGCGGCGGCGGTGGTGGCGGCAGCCCGGCGAGCGGCGGGGTGGTGAGGGACAGAGGGAGCTAGCTCCCTTATCATCAGAGCATGCCGAATCACCAAGCGCTGGTCATCGGCGGCGGGCTCGCCGGGTCGGAAGCCGCCTGGGCCCTCGCCAACCGGGGCGTCCGGGTAACCCTCCGCGAAATGCGCCCCGCCGTCGGCACACCGGCGCATCAAACCGGCTGCCTGGCCGAGCTGGTCTGCAGCAATTCCTTCAAATCGGTGGAGCTGGCCAACGCGCACGGGCTGCTCAAGGCGGAGCTCCGGCTGCTCTCGAGCCTGCTGCTCGAATGCGCCGATCTGGCCCGGGTGCCCGGAGGGGCGGCGCTGGTGGTAGACCGCAAGGTCTTTTCCGAGGCGGTGGATGCCCGGCTCCGTGCCCATCCGCTGGTGGCGGTCGAGACCGCCGAGGCCACCGAGCTTCCGGAGCCGGGCATCGTGGCCACCGGTCCACTCACCTCCGAGGCACTCACCACCGCCATCGCGGCCAAGCTGGGGGGCAGCGCGCTCGCGTTCTACGACGCCATCGCCCCCATCATCAGCGACGAATCGCTGGACCACTCGGCGCTCTACGCGCTTTCCCGCTATGAAAAGGGAGACGGCGACGACTATCTCAACGCCCCGATGTCGCGGGAGGAGTACGCCGCCTTCATCGCCGCGCTCACCGCCGCCGATCCCTACCAGGGTCACGATTTCGACAGCGTGCCGTATTTCGAGGGGTGCCTTCCGGTCGAGGAGATGGCCCGGCGCGGGCCGGACACCCTGCGCTTCGGCCCGATGAAGCCGGTGGGGCTTCCCGATCCCCGGACCGGTAAAGAGCCGTGGGCGGTGGTGCAGTTCCGCCGGGAGGACAAGGCCGGTCAGATGTGGAACCTGGTCGGCTTCCAGACCCGGCTCCGGATTCCGGAGCAGCAGCGGGTCTTCCGCACGATCCCGGGGCTCGGCAACGCGGAGTTTCTCCGCTACGGCAGCATCCACCGGAACGCGTACGTCAACAGCCCGGCCAGCTTGGGCCCCGGCCTGGCAACCCGGGAGGGGCCGCCGGTGTTCTTCGCGGGCCAGATCACCGGGGTCGAGGGCTACACCGAATCGCTGGGCACCGGGATCCTGGCCGGGATCAACCTGCACCGGTACCTCCACGGCAAGCCGCCGGCGGTGCCTCCGCCCACCACCATGCTGGGAGGACTCCTCCGGTATTTGCGAGAGGCCGATCCCAGGCACTTCCAGCCGATGAACGCCAACTTCGGATTGCTCGAGCCGCTGTCCGGCAAGGTGAAGAAGGCCGAGAAGCGAGCGGCACTGGTCGAGCGGGCGCTGGGGGATTTCCGTGCCTGGGCGGCAACGCTGTGAATCAGCACCTGGAAGGGTTTCTTCTGCACCTGGAAAAGGAGCGGGACCACTCCCCCCACACCATCAAGGCGTACCGGCGCGATCTCACCGGGTTCATCGAATTCTGCGACCGGTTCTACGGCGGCGCCTGGCGCTGGGAGTCGGTCGACCGCCTCGGGGTCCGCGGCTTTCTGGGCGAGCAGGACCGGCGGGGGCTTTCCCGCCGGTCGGCGGCGCGGGCGCTTTCGGCGCTCCGGTCGCTCTATCGCTACCTCCAGGTGCACCACGGGATCGAGAACGCCGCGACCCGGGCGGCCAAGATGCCCAAGATCGACAAGCGGCTGCCGACCTATTTGTTGCGGGAACAGATCGACGCGCTCTTCGCGGTGGCCGAGCAGCGCGCGGCCACCGACGAGTTCACCGCGGTCCGCGACCTCGCGATGCTGGAGCTGTTCTACTCCAGCGGCCTCCGGCTCTCGGAGCTGCAGGGGCTCGAGCTGCGGACCCTCGATCTGCTGAGCGATCAGGTCAAGGTGCGGGGGAAGGGAAGGAAGGAGCGGATCGTGCCGGTGGGACGCAAGGCGGTGGGGGCGCTCCGGCGTTATCTTCTCGCCCGCGAGGCGGTGGCGCGGCGCCCCGGCGCCGAGCGATCGGCGGTGTTTCTGAACCGGAGCGGGCGCCGGCTCGGGGCGACGTCGATTCAGCGCCGGATGCACCGGCTCTTCGACGCGATTTCGGCGGACGGCCAGCGGGTGCATTCGCTGCGCCACACCTTTGCGACCCACCTGATGGATGCGGGGGCCGATCTGCGCGCGGTGCAGGAGCTGCTGGGACACGCATCGCTCAGCACGACGCAGATCTACACCCACACCAGCGTGGAGCGGCTCAAGGATGTCTACCGGAAGGCGCACCCGAGAGGAGGGTGAGCGTTACCCGTGACGACGACGTTTCATGGCACCACCATCCTCGCGGTCCGGAAGGCCGGCCGGGTTGCCCTCGGAGGCGACGGGCAGGTTACCATCGGCGACACCATCGTCAAGGCGAGCGCCACCAAGGTGCGCTCGCTCAAGGGCGGCAAGGTGCTGGCGGGGTTCGCGGGCTCGGTGGCGGACGCCCTCAATCTCTTCGAGCGCTTCGAGGAAAAGCTCGACCGCTATCCCGGGAATCTTCCCCGCGCGTCGGTGGAGCTGGCCAAGGACTGGCGGAGCGACCGGGTGTTGCGGCGGCTGGAGGCGCTGCTGGTGGTGGCCGACCTGGACCACAGCTACCTGCTGAGCGGCTCCGGCGAGCTGATCGAGCCGGACGACGGAATCCTCTCGGTCGGATCGGGCGGGAACTACGCCCTGGCCGCGGCCCGCGCGCTGTTGCCCGACCCCACGCTCTCGGCCCGCGACGTGGTGCAGCGATCGCTGGAGATCTCGGCCGACATCTGCGTGTTCACCAACCGCAACATCACCATCCTCGAGCTGTGACGCGCCAGCCGCTGCCGCGGGCATGACCGACCCTAACCCGCCCGCCGAGGCCCCGCCGCTTCCCTGGCTGGAGGAGATGCCCCCCCGCCAGATCGTGGGGGAGCTGGACCGCTACATCGTGGGGCAGGATCCCGCCAAGCGCGCCATCGCCATCGCGGTGCGCAACCGGTGGCGCCGCTCCCAGGCGCCGGACCCGATCCGGGGCGAGATCACTCCGTCGAACATTATCCTGATCGGGCCGACCGGGGTGGGGAAGACCGAGATCGCCCGGCGGCTGGCCCGGCTGGCGGGGGCGCCGTTCGTCAAGGTGGAGGCCTCGAAGTTCACCGAGGTGGGCTACGTCGGCCGGGACGTCGAGGGAATGATCCGCGACCTGGTGGACGCCGCGGTGAACCTGGTGCGCACCGAGCGGGAGGACGAGGTCTATCCCCAGGCCGAGGAGCGCGCCGACGAGCGGATCCTCGACCTGCTGCTGCCCGCCCCGCCGCCGCCCGGGCCCCCGGGCGGGGAGCCCTCGGAGGGCGAGGAGAGCCGCCGCCGCTCCCGCGAGAAGCTCAAGGCGCTGTTGGTGGACGGGAAGCTGGACGACCGCGAGGTCGAAATCGAAGTGACGCCGCAGGCCTACCCGCCGGTGGACATGATGCAGGCGCCCCAGGGCATGGAGGGCACCGACTTCAATTTCACCGAGTGGCTGCAGCAGATGCTGCCCAAGGCGAAGAAGCGCCGGATGGTCAAGGTCTCCGAGGCTCGGCGGATCCTGGTCGATGAGGAGCTTCGGCGGATGGTGGACATGGACGACACCGTGAACGAGGCGCTCGACCGCACCGAGAACCACGGCATCGTCTTCATCGACGAGATCGACAAGATCGCCGGCGACCGGAACCCCTCCGGCCCCGATGTGTCCCGGGAGGGCGTCCAGCGGGACCTGCTGCCGATCGTCGAGGGCTCCACGGTGCAGACCCGCTACGGCTATGTCCGCACCGACCACGTGCTGTTTATCGCGGCGGGGGCGTTCCACGTCTCCAAGCCCTCGGACCTGATTCCCGAGCTGCAGGGCCGCTTCCCGATCCGGGTGGAGCTGTCGCCGCTCACCGAGCAGGATTTCGTCCGGATCATGACCGAGCCGGAGAACGCGCTGAGCAAGCAGTACGCCGCGCTGGTGGGGGCCGAAGGGGCGACCTTGGAGTTCACCCCCGATGCCATCCAGGAAATTGCCCGCATGGCCTGCATCGCCAACGACCGGATGGAGAACATCGGCGCCCGCCGGCTCCATACGGTCATGTCGGCGCTGATGGACGAGGTGCTGTTCGAGCTTCCCGAGTGGCCGGAGAAGACCATCCGCTTCGACGCGGCGCGGGTGCGCGAGCGGCTGGCCAAGATCATCGCGAACGACGATCTGCAGCGCTACATCCTCTAGGGGCGGCTAGGCCGCTTCCTCCGTCACCTCGCCATCCGCTTGGGTCAACCATGCCGGCGCGGAAGCCTTGGGAAGAACCTGGGCCTGGCGGGAATACCGTCCCCTCGGAGCACAGAAGAGGCTGCGATTGCACTCCCCTTACCCCGGTGCGGCAGAGCGGTTGCCCTTTCGGGCGCACTTCACCCCCGTCGTCGCCATGAATCCCTGTGGGCATGGCACCCCAACCAACGTGAACCGAACAGGTCCCTGCTGCCGCTGAATGCGCTAGATCGACGCGGCCCGTCGACGTGCTGCGTCTGA
>JBGPVQ010000177.1:0-6018 GCA_041491785.1 Gemmatimonadota bacterium
AACGCCGCGGAGCACATCCGGAAGAAGCTTCCCAGCATGTATCACCAGTTCAAGCAGCTGGCCGACCTCGACATCACCACTACGCCAATGGAGATCGGGCCAACCACCCACTACATCATGGGCGGCATCCGGGTGGACGGGGACTCACAGATGAGTACCCTCCCCGGGCTCTTCGCGGCGGGTGAGGCCGCCGCCGGTCTTCACGGCGCCAACCGGCTGGGAGGAAACTCCCTCTCCGACCTGATCGTGTTCGGCAAGCGGGCCGGGGAGTACGCTGCGAAATTCGCCCGGGAGCACGCCGCCGTGATCCCCGACGTGGGCGAAGTCAACGAGAAGGCCCGCGAGGCCCTGGCGCCATTCGACCGGGCCGACGGCGAGAGCCCCTACGCGGTGCAGCAAGACCTCCAAGGAATGATGCAGGACCTGGTGGGCATCGTGCGGCGCGAACCGGAGATGGCGCGCGCCGTGGAAGAACTCCGGAAACTCCGGGAGCGGGCGGCGAGAGTGGGTGTCTCGGGCAACCGGGAGTACAATCCGGGGTGGCATACGGCGCTCGACCTCGGCAATCTCCTCACGGTCTCCGAGGCGATCGTCGCCTCGGCGCTGGGCCGGCAGGAGAGCCGGGGCGGGCACTTCCGGGAGGACTATCCCGACAAGCGGAAGGAGTTCGCCGGTTTCAACTTGGTGGTGCGCCGGCGCGCCGGAGGCGGGATCGAGCTGGTGCGGGAGCCGATCCCCCCCCTGACCGCGGAACTCCAGACGATCGTCGAGGAGATGAAGTAATGGCCCAGGCAACCTTCCGGATCTGGCGCGGCGCCCAGGGCGACGGACACCTCACCGACTACACCACCGAGGTCTCCGAGGGCATGGTCGTCCTCGACGCCGTCCATCAGATCCAGGCGGAACAGGCCCACGATCTCGCCGTCCGCTGGAATTGCAAGGCGGGGAAATGCGGCTCCTGCTCCGCCGAAATCAACGGCAGCCCGCGGCTCATGTGCATGTCCCGCCTCAACCAGCTCGACCTCACCAAGCCGGTCACCGTCGAGCCGATGCGCGCCTTCCCGCACCACCGGGACCTCGTCACCGACGTGAGCTGGAACTACCGGGTCAAGAAGCGGATCCGGAAGTTCACGCCCCGGCCGCCCGACGCGCCCGACGGCACCTGGCGGATGCAGCAGGACGACGTGGACCGGGTCCAGGAGTTCCGCAAGTGCATCGAGTGTTTCCTCTGCCAGGATGTCTGTCACGTGCTCCGCGACCACCATCTGCACGAGGAGTTCATCGGCCCGCGTTTCGTGGTCTACGCCGCGGCCCTGGAGATGCACCCGCTCGACACGCTGGACCGGCGCGACGAGCTGCGCAAGGCGCACGGGATCGGGTACTGTAACATCACTAAGTGCTGCACCTCGGTTTGCCCCGAGGGGATCCGGATCACCGACAACGCGATCATCCCCCTGAAGGAGCGGGTGATGGATCACGCGTTCGATCCGATCGTCAAGCTGGCGGGGCTGATCAAGGGAACGATCGCGGGACCCTGAGTCCGGGAGGACGCCATGTTCGAACTCAAACCGATCACTGCCGGCGGTATTGCGGGCGCCTTGCAGAAGGCCGAGCGCTACCGGCTCCTCAACGACCCCTCGGCAGCGGAAAGCATCTGCCTCGACATTCTCGAGGTGGAGCGCGACAACCAGCAGGCCCTCGTGATGCTCCTCCTGGCGCGTACCGATCAACTCCCCGAGACAATGGCGGCGGGCGCCGCCGCCGCGAGGGAGGTCCTCCCCCGCCTCCGAGATGTCTACGAGCGCGCTTATTACGC
Source organism: Gemmatimonadota bacterium (assembly GCA_041491785.1). Classification (GTDB taxonomy): domain Bacteria; phylum Gemmatimonadota; class Gemmatimonadetes; order Gemmatimonadales; family GWC2-71-9; genus JABFSM01. The sequence goes on from JBGPVQ010000177.1 coordinate 1,817, forward strand.
CGGGGTGATTCACGAGCGCCGGGGCACGGCGCTGGTGTGCTCGGGGCAGCCCGGCAGCTCAACGATGGCCTATCACGCCCTGCGCGAGGCGATGGAGTGCTACGAGGGGGCCGAGCGCCTGGCCCCGGCCGGCAACGACGAGGCGCGCCTCCGCTGGAATACCTGCGCCCGGATCCTCAATCGGACTCCGCACCTGGTTCCGCGCGGCGAAGACCGGTTCGAGCCCGCGCTGGGTGAATAACCCTCAACGGTGGGACCCATGACCCGCTTGGTTCGGTGGTCTATCCCGGTGGTCGCCGGCGCGCTCCTCACCGCGCCGCCCACCGCCGCGCAGTCGCTCGCCCGGCGCGTCGAAGCCGTCATGGCCCGGCCCGAGTTCGCCCACGCATTCTTCGGGGTCGAATTCTACGACCTCGATACAGGAAAGGCGGTCTACCGCCTCAACGGGGACAAGTTCTTCGTTCCCGCATCGACCACGAAGCTTCTCAGCGTGGGCACCGCGCTCGAGCTCCTCGGCCCCGACTACCGGTTCCGCACCCGGGTCTATCGCACCGGTCCGATCGCCCCCGATGGCACCCTCGAGGGGGATCTCGTCCTGGTCGCGAGCGGCGACCCCAATCTCTCCGGGCGGATCCGGCCGGATGGGACGCTGCTGTTCAAGGACGAGGATCACGCCTACGCCGGCCAGGTGGTCGACGGCGATCCGCTCCTGGTAATCCGGGAGCTGGCCGGGCAGGTCGCTGCGAAGGGGGTCAAGCGCATCCGGGGCCGGGTGATCGTCGACGCTTCGCTGTTCCGCGGCGGCGATCGCGAGGGCGGCACCGGCGTCGTGATCTCACCCATCGCGGTGAATGACAACGTGGTGGATATCACCGTCACGCCGGGCGCGGCGGCCGGGTCCCCGGCGATCGCGATGTTCTCTCCTTTCACTTCGTACCTCCGCCTCACAGCCAACGTGAAGACCGGTGCCGCCGACTCCAAGTTGGAGGGAGATTTCACCGCAGACGTCGCCGCGCCCGACGGCAGCCGCGGCCTCACCCTAACCGGCTCGATCCCGGCGGGTCACGCGCCGCAGCTGATGCCCTACGCGGTGCCCGATCCGGCGCGCTTCGCGGAAGTCGTCTTGAGCGAAGCGCTGCACGAGCGTGGGGTCGTCGCCACGCCGCGCCAGGCGGGAGAGGCGATCGACCCGAAGCCACTGACGGCGTCTTACACCGACGCCAACCTCCTGGCGGAGCATCTCTCCCCGCCGCTGGGGGAGGCCGCGAGGGTCGTCCTCAAGGTGAGTCAGAACCTCCACGCCAGCATGCTGCCGCGTGTGGTCGGCGCGGTCGTCGGCAAGCAAGCGGATCCGCAGGCCGGCTTCGATCTGGAGCGGGAGTTCCTGGTGAAGGCCGGCCTCGAGGTGGGCGGCGCCTCCCAGGGGGACGGCGCTGGTGCCAGCGCGCACTTCACGCCGGACTTCATGGTGAGCTACCTGGCCTTCATGGCGAAGCAGAAGAGTTACCCGGCGTTCTTCGCCGCGCTGCCGATCCTGGGGAAGGATGGATTCTCTTCAACATCCAGACCGACTCGCCCGCCGCGGGGCAGGTCCACGGCAAGACCGGGACCTTTTCCGACAACGACCTGCTGAATCAGAGCCAGATGGTGACCGGCAAGGGCCTGGCGGGGTACTTCACTCGTTCCGACGGGCGCCGGTTCGCCTTCGCGGTTTACATCAACAACGTCGTCGTCAAGGGTGATGACGCGATCCGGAAAATCGTGGGCCAGGCGGTGGGTGAGATCGCCGCCGCCGGATACTTGGCGCGCTGAGCGATCTACTTCTTGTCTTCTCCGTCTCCCAGCACGCCGGCCTTCGACACCAGTTGGGCCGCCAGCACGGTCTGAATCACCGCGGCGATGTTTCCCGCCGCGACATTCGGCGCGCCGCCGCCCTCGTTCCCCGAGATCGTCACCATCCGCGCCTTGGCCAGCGCGTCCGCGATGACCGGCGCGATTTCGGGAATCATTTCGATCTGGCGGTACTTGAAGTAATTCTCGCCGCCCTGTCGGATTGCGTCGTTCACCTTGCCGATGGCCTCGGCCGTGGCCGTGGCCACCGTGCGGATCTTGATCGCCTCGGCTTCCGCCTTGGCGGTCGCCTCGATCTTCACCCGCTCCGCGTCCGCCTTGGCCTGGGCGATCTGGGTCGCGTCCAGCTCGGCCTCGCGCTGGACCCCGAGCGCTTCCTGCCGCTTGGCTTCCGCCTGCGCGATCAGCGCGGCGTTGGAGGCCTTGGTCTGCTCTAGCTCCCGGGTCCGGTCGGAAATCACCCGTTCGGCTTCGAGCTGGGCTTCCTTGGCTCTCCGGCTCTGCTGCGCCGAGACGATGTCGGCGTTGGCCTGGGCCTCGTTGGCCGACTGGCGGCGGCGCGCCTCCGCGACCTCGGACTGCACCACTTTGATGTTGAGGGAATTGAACACCAGCCCCAGGTCGGTGAGCTCCCGCGAGCACGCCTTGCGGATGATGATCGCCAGGGGATCGTCGTCTTCGGTCTCGGCCAGCTGCAGCTCGGTCCCGGCGCCTTCGGTGGTCGCCGGGAGGTTGGTGCGGATCTTCGGCGCCGCCTTGGCCGAAAAGAGCTGGTCGTGGGTGAGCAGGTTGATCGCCCGGCGACCGGAGCTCGATAGCAAATCGGTGATGGTGTTGAGCTGATCCCCTTCGGGCTTCGCGAAGTAGCGGTTCGCCGCGGTCTTGATCATCGTGTCGGTGTCGCCCACCGAGACGATGGCGCTCGCCAGCACCCGGATCTTGATCGGCCGGGGAATGCCGTGGTCATCCGCGTCGGCCGTCTGGTCGGTAATGTCGAGATCGACGTTGATCACCTTGCTCGAAATCGTGGTGCCGGTGGTGAGCAGCGGAATCTCCTTCGACTTGCCGGGCCCCCGATAGATCACCGTCGAGCCCTGCAGCCAGCTCACCAGCCGGATGGTACCCGCCTGCACGTCCCGGAGAAAAGCGGAAACAATCAGCGGCAGGAGCCCCAGCACGCCGGCGACGACCACCACGATGATCAGGGTCTGACTCATGCACGCCCTCCAGGCGGGGCTTGGCCCGCGAATGAAACGGTACACCGGTTGCGCGCCGCATCGACCTCTTCGATGCGCAGGAGGTCCCCGCTGCGGATCCGGCGGTCGGGCTCCAGATCGCCGGCCTGCACCGTCCCGAGGAGCTGGACGATCTGTCCGTCGAGCTCGATCTGGATCAGGCCCTGGCCCCGCGCGTCGAAGTCGGTGACCGCGCGGGCCTCTTCCATCAGGGCGCTCTCGAGCATCGCGGCGGGCCGCGACTCGAACCGGAACAGAAATCTCCAGATCGGGCCGACCAGGTAGTGTTCGAAGGCCCACCCGCCGGCCACCGCCGCCGCCGCGGTGAGGGGCTCGAACGTGAACGGCGCGACGAGGAGTCCCGTCGCGCCGAGGCCCACCAGGAAGCTGAACAGTACCCTCGGCGAGAGCAGGCCGATCAGCCTTCCCGCGCCATCGTGTCCGTGCCCATGCGAAGCGGCCTGCCCCGAATGGCCGGTGTGGTGGGCTAGTCCGTGCGCGGTGCCGTGATGCCCGGCGTGGCCCCCGCCGTGATGACCGAAGCCGAGGAAGGCCATCACCGCGAGACCGACTGCACCGAGCGCAAGACTGAAGCCGTAGGGGCCCATGAGTACCGGCAGGAAAGATACCGCTCAGCCGCCGATCTCGCGCTGGACGTCGAGCAGCGCCTCGACCCGCTCGGCCACTCGTCGCGCGGCGTCGAGGTCGCCGGTAAGCTCGCCGCCCGCCCCGTCGCCGGCGCGGAGCCGGAGGAGATCCAGTCGGATCTGTTCCATCGCCGCAAGGGTGGAGGCGAGGCGTGCGCTGTCCCGCGCCGCCAGCGACTCGCGGAGCCGCCGCGCCTGGGCCTCCAGGCGCTGCAGCGCGGCCGGCACCTCGGCGAAGCGGGTCCGGAGTTCGACCGGCAGCGCTTCGAACAGCGACTGTGCCCCGGCGCCCAGCGCCACCTCGGTCGGCTCGTTCGGGCCCACCGCTGCCGGGCCCCCGCCGAGGCGGGCGACCTTGAACACCTTCCACTCCATCACCTTCCACCACACCCTCGACCACCACCCTCTGCGGCCCGGACGCATCATGCGCGCAACGGCAGTTCGGAGCATGACGACCGGCACGAGGGTG